>NZ_JBNPLJ010000012.1:0-60223 GCF_050313415.1 Collinsella sp. SGI.184
CCCCGCACTACCCTGACAATCTAAAGTAGCTAAAAAAGCCCCGTCCCAAATTGACTACTTAGTGGGAGGAGAAGCGTGATTGGCGGCCGAAGGATAGGGCGGTGTCGCCGAACTTGTCTCGGACTGCGTCGATGGCGACGGAGAGGTCACGGCGGTCGCTGGATTGGGCTCCGCGGTCGTCGACTTCGCAAAACAGGTCGGTCTGTATGCCGCCTTGATGATTGAAGTCACTCATGCCTATGCCGGCAAGGCGTACATGCATTCCTTCCTGCCAGATGTTGTCGAGCAACTCGATCGCTACCGCCACAAAGATGTTCTCGTCGTCGGTGGGATGGGGGAGTCGTCGCTGTGCCGAGCGACCGCTGCCGTACGAGTACTTAAGTTTGAGCGTCACCGTGGCGCCGGTAAGCCCCTGGCGGCGCAGGCGACGTCCGACGGATTCGCCCAATAGTGCAATCGCCGCTTCGATGTCCCCGCGCTCGGTCAAATCTTTCGCAAAGGTGCGCTCATTGCTTACCGACTTGACCTCACGCTCTTCATCGAGGCTCGTGACTTCGGAAACCTCGAGCCCCAACGCACGCTGGCGCATGCGCTCGCCGTTAACGCCAAAAATCGCAGACAGTGTGGATTCCGGTGCGCGCGACAGCTCGCCCAGCGTGTAAATCCGCATGCGGCGCAGCCGCTCCTCGGCCGAGCGCCCGATACCGCTCATGGCAGAAACAGGTAACGGTGCCAGAAAACGCTGCTCAGTTCCCGGGCGTACGACCGTAAGCCCAAACGGCTTGTCTCGCTCGCTTGCAATCTTGGCCACCGTTTTGTTGCAACCGACGCCGATGGAGCAGGTCACCCCCAGTGCCGCCACGCGATCGCTGATGCGTCGTACGACGAGCAGTGGGTCCTCGGGCGCAAAGCGGCCCGGCGTGATGTCGATAAAGGCCTCGTCAATGGACACGCGCTCAACGCGTGGTGTCTCGTCGGCAAGAATATTCATGACCTGTGCGCTGACCTCGTGGTAGCGGTCGAAATGCCCGTGTGTCCAAATGGCCTGCGGACAGAGGCGGCGCGCCTCGGCCGAGGGCATGGCGGAGTGCACGCCAAGGCGGCGTGCCTCGTATGAGCAGGTGGAGACGACGCCGCGCGATTCGGCGTCTCCGCCAACGATAAGCGGCTTGCCGCGCCACTCGGGATGATCGAGCATCTCCACGCTCGCAAAAAACGCATCGAGATCCATCAGACCCACCGCCGGACCCGTCCAGGGCGGCGGCGTGACGCCCGCAGTATCCTCATAACCGTATGTATGTTCGCATCTTTTCATGGCATGAGTATACCGCGCAGCTCATGTGGGGTGCGTGGATGTGCTTGCAAATCGCGAATTCTTGTCTAAGATATGGATTTGCCTTCGACTACACCGAAGAAGTTGGTCTCACGGACTTCACCTGCCCGCGTCGATGGCGTATTATATTCAACTGTTTGTTTGTAGTTGCAGCCTAAAGCTGCTTGGTTGGAGGAGTTTCCTTTGGCAGTCAAGATTCGCCTTGCTCGTCACGGCGCTAAGAAGCGTCCGTACTACCGTGTCGTCGTCGCCGATTCCCGCGCCCCGCGTGACGGTCGTATCATCGAGGAGGTTGGCCGCTACAATCCGATGACCGCCCCCAAGACCATCAACCTCGATCTCGAGAAGATTGCTGACTGGCAGTCCAAGGGCGCTCAGCTCACCGACGCTGTCGCCGCCCTGGTCAAGGCCGCCAACGAGGGCGAGAAGACCGAGACCGTCGTCAAGAAGTCCAAGAAGCAGCTCGCCAAAGAGGCCGAGGCCGCTAAGGCTGCCGCTGAGGCCGCTGAGGCCGCTGAGGGCGCCGAGGAGTAAATCGTGCCTGAGGTTGACGCTGCACAGCTCGAGGGTGAGGCAATGCTCTCAGATCGCATCGCCGATCTCGTCGAATATCTCGTTGTTCAGATCGTCGACGACCCGGATTCCGTGAGCCTGGAAGTTATCGATGGCGACGATGCCTCAACTATTGAGGTTTCGGTCGCCGAGGATGACGTAGCTAAGGTCATTGGCCGTCGCGGCCGTACCATCAAGGCCATTCGCACGCTCGCCCGTGCACTGGCCGCTCGCCTCGACACTTCCGTCGAGGTAGAGGTTCTGGGCTAGGACCTTGAGGTCCCAGTACAAAAACATCGCCCGTGTGGTTAAGCCGCATGGAAGGAAGGGGGAGGTCCTCGCGCAGCCGCTGCGGGGGCTTCCTTCTGTATTGGAGCCGGGTATGCGTGTCGCCCTGACGCCACCGGCGCTCAAGCGTGACCGCTTTTGCACGGTTACATCCGTTACCGATACGGGCGATGGCGATCTGGTTTCGTTTGAGGGCATTGACGACTTGACGGCCGCCGAGGGCATCACGGGTTGTTTCGTTCTGGCGAACCGTGATGACTTTGAGCTCGATTCACTTGATGCCGCCTATACCGACCTTATGGGTCGAGAGGTGGTTGACGAGCGCTTTGGGTCGCTCGGAACGATCGTTGAGATTATGTCGACGCCCGCCAACGACGTTTGGGTTGTCGAGGGTGATCGGTATGGCGAGGTGCTGATTCCCGTGATCGAGCAAGTTGTGCTCGATCTTCCCGATCGGGGAGCAATATCCGTCCACGTTATGGACGGCTTGATCGATATGGACAAGTAGGGAGGACAACATGCTGATCGAGACCCTTTCGGTCTTTCCCGAGATGTTTGAGCCCGTCATGTCCACATCGATTTTGGGCCGCGCCCGCAAGGCCGGCCTTTTTGATTTTAAGGCGTATAACCTGCGCGACTGGACGCACGATCGCCATCGTACCGTCGATGACGAGCCGTACGGCGGCGGTCAGGGCATGCTCATGAAGGTCGAGCCTATTGCCGAGGCAATCGAGGCCATTAGCTCTGAGGGTCCCAAGCCCACCGTGGTGTTCTTTACGCCCTGCGGTGAGCCTTTTACGCAGCATGTAGCCGAGCGCCTGCTCCAAAGCGAGCGCCTGCTGTTTGTGTGCAGCCGCTACGAGGGTGTCGATGAGCGCGCGTATGCCTATGCCGACGAGCGCCTGTCGATCGGCGACTATGTGCTCACGGGCGGCGAGCTGCCTGCTATGGTTGTTGCTGACGCCGTCGTGCGTCTGATTCCCGGCGCGCTTGGTGACGAGATGAGCAACGTTGACGAATCATTCTCGACCGCCGAGGACGGAGGCCTGCTCGAGTACGCGCAGTACACCCGCCCCGCCGAGTTTAACGGCGAGGGCGTGCCTCCCGTGCTTGTAAGTGGTGACCACGCCAAGGTTGACGCTTGGCGCCGCAAGAACGCCATCGAGCGCACCTGTCGCTGGCGTCCCGACTTAATTGAGACGGCGCGGCTTACGCCTAAGGAACGCGCGTATGCGCAGGAGATTTTGGACGCTTCGTATTCGCAGAGCGAGGAGTGAGAATGGTTCCGTCGCAGCATTCCATGCTAAAGGGCGCGTTTGAGTGGGTCGTGATCGTCGCAATCGCGCTCGTGGCCACCTTCTTGATTCGCACCTTTGTGGTCGAGCCCTTTGTGGTTCCCACCGGTTCCATGGAGCCCACGATTGAGATTGGCGACCAGATCCTGGCGCAAAAGGTGACGCTTGAGCTCGGCCAGCCTGTCAAACAGGGCGATATTGTGGTGTTCCACAACCCCGATGGCACCTCTGAGCATGATGTGCTCGTTAAGCGCGTTATCGCTACGGCCGGCCAGACGGTCAACCTGCAGGACGGCAAGGTGGTCGTTGACGGCCAAGCGCTCGACGAGGACTATACGACAGGCATGAGCTGGCCACTGTCGGTCCAGGCGCCTGGTGCTCAGGTGAGCTATCCCTACACCGTCCCTGATGGGTGCGTGTGGGTGATGGGCGACAACCGCGAGAACTCAGCCGACTCACGCTACTTTGGTCCGGTCGACCGTTCGGACCTGATCGCCGTGGCGCTCGTGCGTTACTGGCCGCTCAACCGTCTGGGCGCTATCGACTAAAAACCGCTATAGTACAGTACCTAACCGTGTAATCGTTTCGACGAGGGGATATTAGAGGCATGAACGCTTCATCGCTTTCCTTCCAAGACATCATCCTGCGCCTCCAGCAGTACTGGGGCGAGCAGGGCTGCGTCATTATGCAGCCCTATGACTCCGAGGTCGGTGCCGGTACCTTCCATACCGCGACCACGCTGCGCTCGCTCGGTCCTGCCGAGTGGCGCACCTGCTATGCGCAGCCCTGCCGCCGTCCCGCCGACGGCCGCTACGGCGAGAACCCCAACCGCATGCAGCACTACTATCAGTTCCAGGTGCTCATCAAGCCTTCTCCGGTCAACGCCCAGGAGCTTTACCTGGGGTCTCTTGCCGCCATTGGCCTGGACCCCAACGACCATGACGTTCGTTTTGTCGAGGACGACTGGGAGAGCCCGACGCTCGGCGCCTGGGGCCTTGGCTGGGAGGTCTGGCTCAACGGCATGGAGGTCACGCAGTTTACGTACTTCCAGCAGGTGGGCGGCATCGAGGTCGACCCCGTGCCCGTCGAGATCACCTACGGCCTGGAGCGCATCGCAATGTACGCCCAGGGCGTCAACTCCGTCTATGACCTGGTGTGGAGCTACCTGCCCGACGGCACGCCCATGACCTACGGTGACGTGTTCCTGGAGAACGAGCGCGAGTTTAGCGCCTACAATTTTGAGGTCGCTAACGTCGAGATGATGCGTCAGAAGTTTGACGACTACGAGGCCGAGTGCCACTCCTGTCTGGAGCGCAAGCTGCCGCTGCCCGCATACGACTGCGTCATGAAGTGCAGCCATGCCTTCAACCTGCTCGATGCCCGCGGCGCCCTGTCCGCAGTCGAGCGCGCCAACTACATCCTGCGCGTCCGCGCCGTCGCCAAGGCGTGCTGCGAGGCCTATATGGCCGAGGTCGCCGGAGTTAACGAGAATGCCGACCAGGAAGGCGAGGTGGCGTAAGCCATGGCAGACGCTAAGGATTTCCTGTTTGAGATCGGTACAGAGGAAATGCCCTCCGCACCGCTGAACAATGCCGTCAAGCAGCTTGGCGATATGATCGCCAAGGGCCTCGACGAGGCCGGCCTGGCCCATGGCGAGGTCCGCGTGATCTCGAGCCCGCGTCGTCTGGCTGCGCTCGTGACCAACGTCGCCACCGCGACCGATGAGGTCCACGAGGTCAAGCGCGGCCCTGCGGCAAACATTGCCTTCGATGCCGACGGCAACGCCACCAAGGCCGCCCAGGGCTTCGCCCGCAAGTGCGGTGTGGCTGCCGAGGACCTGATCCGTCGCGAGGACACCGACGGCCGCGAGTACGTATTCGCCGAGAAGAACATTCCCTCCGTGCCGGCTACCCCTATTCTGACGGCCCTGTGCGAGAAGACCATTGCCGGCCTGCAGTGGCCCAACTACCGCAGCCAGCGCTGGGGCCACGAGCACGCTACGTTTGTGCGTCCGGTCCGTTGGATCTGCTGCCTTTTGGGCGAGGACGTTGTGCCCGTGACGTTTGCCGATGTGACGAGCGGCAACACCACGCGCGGACATCGCGTGCTGGGCGCCGGTGACCATGTTGTCGCCAGCCCCGCCGTCTACGAGCAGGTGCTCGAGGACGCCGGCGTGCTCTCTGCCGAGCGTCGTCGTGAGGCCATCCTTGCCGGTATTGCCGAGGTCGAGGCCGCTCGCCCTGGCTGCCATGTCGACACGCCCAAGAAGGTTTTCGAGGAGGTCATTAACCTCTGCGAGTGGCCGACGGTGCTCGTCGGTACCTTCGACGAGGAGTTCCTCAAGGTCCCGCACGAGATCATCTGCGAGTCCATGCTCACCAACCAGCGCTACTTCCCGATCTATGACGGCGAGGGCAAGCTCACGCGTGAGTTCGTGGTCGTCTCCAACAGCAAGCCCGAGAATGCCGATCGTGTGATCGACGGCAACGAGCGCGTCGTGCGCGCCCGTCTGGACGATGCCAAGTTCTTCTACGAGGAGGACCTGAAGATCTCCCTCGACGAGTTCCGTGAGCGTCTGGCCAAGGTTGCCTTCCAGGAGAAGCTCGGCAGCGTGCTCGCCAAGTCCGAGCGCATTGAGCAGCTCGCGCTCGCTATTGCCCGCGAGGCCCATCTGGGCGCCCACCTCGCTGCCGATGCCGCTCGTGCCGCGCACCTGTGCAAGGCCGACCTGGTTTCCAACGCCGTCGTCGAGTTTACGAGCCAGCAGGGCGTGATGGGTGGCTATTACGCGACTGCGATGGGGGAGAACGACGAGGTCGCCCACGCCATTCGCGATCACTATCGTCCCCGCTTTGCCGGCGATGAGCTGCCCGAGGGCACCGCTGGCTGCATCGTGGCCTGTGCCGACAAGCTCGATACCATTGCCGGTATCTTTGCCATCGGTGAGCCCCCGACCGGCTCTTCCGACCCCTACGCGCTGCGTCGCGCCGCTATCGGCATTATCAACATCCTGCGCGATCGTCTGCCGATCGACCCCACGACGCTCATCGACTTTGCCCTTGAGCTCTATAGCGAGCAGGGCATCGAGTTCGACGCCGCCGAGGTCGCCCAGCAGGTCCGTGACTTCTTCCACGGCCGTCTGGTGAGCATGGCCCGCGACGAGAAGATTCCGGCGGATACCGTCGCCGCCGTCTCCGCGGTGCACATCATCGCTCCGTCCGTCTTCTTCGCCCGCTGCGCCGCGCTCGACGAGGCTCGTAAGAACGATGCCGAGACCTTCGACAACCTGGCTACTGCCTATGCCCGCGCCGCGCACATCTCCAAGCCCAAGCTGGGTATGGAGTACGATCGCAGCCTGATGGGTGAGGCCGAGCTCGCGCTTGCCGATGCCTCCGAGGCTGCTCAGACCGCTGTCGATGGCGCCCTTGCTGCCGAGGATTACCCGGCCGCATTTGCCGCCCTTGCCGCCCTGCGTGCCCCCATCGACCGCTTCTTCGACGAGGTTATGGTCATGGACAAGGACGAGCAGCTCCGCGATAATCGCCTTAAGCTGCTCAACCGCTTCGAGGCCGTTTTCTCTGGCATCGCCAACATCGGTGAGCTTGCCCGCAAAAAGTAAGCCAGCCTGCGCATAAGCGCAAAAGGAGCCCCGCATGGATTGCCCGGTCACCGCACGTCCCACCGTTATCGTTATCTCCGACTCGCTCGGTGATACCGCTTGTGAGGTGGTGCTTGCGGCGTCCGGGCAATTTGATGAAGGGGCTTTTCGTCTCTTGCGCTTGCCCAAAGTGAACTCTGTGGAGCAGGTCAAGTCGTTTGTGGGCCCGCGCGTCGATGCGGACCATCGTGATATCGCCGTGTTCCACACTATCGTCGATCCGGCGCTTCGCGCCCGCGTGCTCGATTACCTGGGTATGCTGCATATTCGCTCTGTCGACCTGATTGGTCCGACCCTTGCCGTGCTGTCGTCGCTCATCGGTGTTCCGCCCAAGGGCGTTGCGGGCGTTATTCACAAAACGGATGACCGCTATTTCCACCGCATTGAGGCTATGGAGTATTTTGTTGAGCACGATGACGGGCGCGGTTGCGACGACCTTTCGGGGGCCGATATCGTGCTGCTGGGCGTGTCGCGTACGTCCAAAACGCCGCTGTCGATGTATTTGGCCTATCAGGGTTACAAGGTCGCAAACGTTCCGCTGGCGCACGGCATGGAGCCGCCGAAGTCGATTTACGAGGTCGACCCGATGCGCCTGTTCGGCCTGATTTCGACCGTTGACGTAATTTCTGAGATTCGCGACAGCCGCTTGGGCGATGACTACGCTCGCGCCGTCGCCGGCTCCTATGCCGAGCCCGAGAGTGTGCGCAGCGAGCTTGAGGAAGCCCGTGCCCTCATGAAGCGCCTAGGCTGCTTTGTGGTGCGTACCGACGGTAAGGCGATTGAGGAGAGTGCATCCGAGATCATCGGTCATTTGGAGGAAATCCAAGAAGCTCGAGCCCGTCGTGCCGCTCGCCGAGCCCAACAAAAGTAGCTAATTTGGGACGGGGCTTTTTTAGCTACCCCGGCTGAGGCCGCGAGCTTTTTGGCCGATTGCCGACGGGGTAGCTAAAAAAGCCCCGTCCCAAATTAGCCACTTATGGTAAAGCGATTTAGCAAAGTTCTTTCAGTTGACCTGCAAGTCTCCTACACTGGTATCTTCATAAGGTAACCACCTTTATCTACCGTTTACCGTCAGTTTTACCACGTTTACCAAACCTCGCACCCTCTACGCAAGCACTTCCAATACCCGCCGTATAGTACCCTCACGGCTCGCATCCGGCGGGTCGATTCGTTACCACGGTCGTGCGCGACAGCGCATGGAAGGGGAGTATCGTGAGCGATTGCAAGAGGGTTTACCGTTTTGGAACCGACGCCCAGGGCACCTGTGTCACTGAGGGCGACAAGTCCATGAACTTCGTGCTTGGCGGCAAGGGTGCAAATCTTGCCGAGATGAGCCGCATCGGCCTGCCGGTTCCCGGTGGCTTTACCATTACCTGCCAAACCTGTGTCGAGTACTCTGGTGCCGGCAACGTGTGGCCCGAAGGCGCACTCGATGAGATTGTTGCCGCCGAGGCCGATCTCGAGGCCCGCTGCGGCAAGAAGCTTGGTGACGCATCCGACCCGCTGCTCGTGTCGGTTCGCTCGGGTGCTCCGTTCTCCATGCCCGGCATGATGGACACGGTCCTCAACTTGGGCCTTAACGACGACTCCGTTCTGGGCCTCATTGCCCAGACGCAAAACCCGCGTTTTGCCTGGGATAGCTACCGCCGCTTTATCCAGATGTTCTCCAACGTCGTTATGGGTGTCGATGCCGACTTGTTTGAGAACGCCCTGACCCAGGCTCGCTTGGTCGCCGGCGTTCGCGTCGATTCCGAGCTTTCGGCCGAGGACCTGCAGGAGCTCGTCGAGACCTTCAAGGGCATCTTCTCCGAGAACGTCGAGGCTGCCCTGTATCCCGAGCTCGAGGTTGTCGACGGCAAGCCCGTCTTCCCGCGCGATCCGGAGCTCCAGCTGCGCCTTGCCATCCAGGCCGTCTTTGGCAGCTGGATGAACGAGCGCGCCTGCATCTACCGCAAACAACATGGCATTTCCGACGAGCTCGGTACCGCCGTCAACGTTCAGGCCATGGCTTTTGGCAACAAAGGCGAGACCTCTGCGACCGGCGTCGCCTTTACGCGCAATCCGGCCGATGGCACCAAGGAGTTCTACGGTGACTTTTTGGTTAACGCCCAGGGTGAGGACGTCGTCGCCGGCATCCGCAACACTGAGCCCATCGCCGACCTCAAGACCACCCCGGGCCTCGAGTCCGCTGGTGAGGAGCTCGAGCGCGTTTTCCTGACGCTCGAGGATCATTACCGCGATATGTGCGATATCGAATTCACCATCGAGCAGGGTAAACTTTGGATGCTTCAGACCCGCGTGGGCAAGCGCACCGCTACCGCCGCGCTGCGCATCGCTATCGAGATGGTCGAGGAGGGCCTCATCACCCGCGAGGAGGCCGTGAGTCGCATCGATCCCGCGCAGCTCGACCAGCTTCTGCATCCGCAGTTCGACTCCTCCAAGAAGTACGAGGCCCTGGCCTGCGGCCTTAACGCCAGCCCCGGCGCCGCCGTGGGCGAGGTCGTGTTCTCGAGCGACGATGCCGTCGCGCGCGCCAACGAGGGCCACAAGGTCATTCTGGTTCGCTGGGAGACCAACCCCGATGACTTGAAGGGCATGGTCGCTGCCGAGGGCATCCTTACCAGCCACGGCGGCAAGACGAGCCATGCCGCCGTTATCGCCCGCGGTATGGGTACGCCCTGTGTCTGCGGCGTTGAGCGCTTCCATATTGACGCCGCCGAGAAGGTCGTGCGCATCGAGGGCAGCGATCGTGTGCTGCACGAGGGCGACATCATCTCCATCGACGGCACCCAGGGTATCGTCGTCGATGGCGCCGTCGATCTGGTCTCCGCCGAGCTCACCGGCGACCTGGACACCATTCTGTCCTGGGCAGACGAGATTCGCCTGGACGAGACCGACGGTCACGCCAACCACGTGCGCGTCAACGCCGACAACCCCGAGGATGCCGCGCTCGCACTCGAGTTTGGCGCCGAGGCCATCGGCCTGTGCCGCACCGAGCACATGTTCCTGGGCGACCGCAAGAACATCATCCAGAGTTTTATCCTGTCCGACGACGAGGCCGTGAAGCAGCAGGCCCTGGCCGACCTGCTCAAGGTTCAGACCGAGGACTTTCTGGCGATGTTTAAGACCATGTCCGGTCGCGATGTGGTCGTTCGCCTGCTCGATCCGCCGCTGCATGAGTTCCTGGATAATCCTCGCGAGCTCGAGGTCGCCATCACCAAGAAGGAAGCCGCCGGCGCCAGCGAGGAAGAGCTTGCCACCCTGCGTGCCCGCCTGCGTCGAATCGACGGCATGGTTGAGTCCAACCCGATGCTCGGCTTGCGCGGTGTGCGCCTGTCCGTTGTCTTTGGCGATCTGCCGCTCATGCAGGTTCGCGCCGTCGCCACGGCTGCCGCCCGCCTTATCAAGGAGGGCGTCGACCCGCGCCCCGAGATTATGGTCCCGCTCGTTTCCATCACAGCCGAGCATGTCCAGACCCGCGAGGTCATCGAGCGCGTGATCGCCGAGGTATCCGCCGAGGAGGGCGTCGAGCTCAATATTCCCGTGGGCACGATGCTCGAGCTGCCGCGCGCCTGCATGGTCGCCGACGAGATCGCCCACCATGCCGACTTCTTCTGCTTTGGCACCAACGACCTCACCCAGACAACCTTCGGCTTCTCGCGCGACGACGCCGAGGCCAAGTTCATCCCGCTGTATATGCACAAGAAGATCCTGAAGGATAATCCCTTCGAGACCATCGACGCGGCGGTGCTCGAGCTGGTGCGTATGGCCGTCGAGAAGGGTCGCGCCGCCAACCCCGATATGCACTTTGGCGTGTGCGGCGAGCACGGTGGCGACCCCAAGTCCATCAAGGGCCTGTTCAACGTGGCCGATGTGGACTACGTGTCCTGCTCGCCCTATCGCGTACCCCTCGCACGACTGGCTGCCGCCCAGGCCAAGCTCGAGGCCAAGCGTTCCGCTTAACTGAGTCGCGTTCCGTTTGCGCCTCTTACGCCCCCCTTCGCGCCGCCGCACCCCCTGTGGACGCGGCGGCGTTTTATATTGATTCTATTGGTTCAATACATTGGCAACTGACGGGAGGACTGCGATGAAAAACCTCACCAGGTATTTGCAACGAGCGCGTCGGGGAGCACAGATGACCCTGTGCTGGGTGGTCGTTGCGGTCACGGCGCTTTGCGGGATGCCGACGGCCGGTTTTGCCCTTCAGGATGAATCGCGCGACAAGCTTTATGGCGACGTGGTCAACCCGCTCACCATTACGGTCAATGATCGCGACTGCACGTTTGTAGATATCGATGACGGCAAGCTCGAGGGCCGTACCTCGATGTACGACAACGTCTCGTTCTATACGGCCGCCGTCAAAAAGGTGTTGCCCAACTGGGCATCGCTTGCCTATAACATCCTTGGCTATGGTGGAGGCGACGACTCCGGGGACTTTTTGTACTGGGACCACGCCGGCAAGGGCTTTGAGAAGGACTTCGGTAAGGGTCACTACATCTATCTGTATGATGCGCTTTCGGGCGGCAACGGTGAGCATTCCGACGGCGCCGACAAATCGAAACAGAGTGGTCTGACATCGGCAAAAAGCCTCAAAGCTGTCTACGATCGCTTGACCGACGATATCGCCGGCTGTATCGGTCACAAGCTGACGGGCTCCGATTTCCGTGAAAACGTGCCGCTCGACGGACTGTCGAAAGACACGACTGAGCAGGACGTCATCTATGCCACCATTGCTTGTGTCGACAAGCTCGGCGGCACCTATCAGTATGATTTCAATGGCTTTGGCATCGCGTTCTATAACTTTAGAGTTCAGCAGCTCAACAGCATGAACAAGCTTAACTGCGCGCCCGAGGACGCGCCGGGCTATTCCTTTGTCGATTCTAAGACTGAGCAGGAGCTCGTTACCTCGGCACTTAACGTCGGCTATGAGGACGCCTCGCAGAGCATCACGCTCGCCCGCGGTACCGAGGAGACGGTCGGCACGAGCACTTCTGAATCCTCATCGTATTCCAAAGGCGGCTCGTGGGGCGCATCGGTGAGCCTCAAGGAGTCGCTGGGCGTGCCCGCAACAGCGAGCGAGGAGATCGAGACTTCGTTTTCGGCCGAAACCACGATGTCCCAGTTGTGGGAGGCGAGCAAGACCGAGGAACAGTCGATCACCACAACGGACAATCAGTCGGTCACCGTCGATATGACGATCCCTGCGCACACGCAGGTCAATAGCAAGCAGACGAGTTCTACCACGACGCTGTCCGAGGACTATGACCAGCCGGTGGGCGTGACGTTCGACGTGATTATCTTTAACATGAACGGCGAGTGCTACGACGACAACGCCGCCGTGCAGGAGTTCCATACCGCCGGTTATGACCAGCGCTCGTTCTACACCACCTTTGGCGATCAGTCGACCGACGCCGTGCAGAACCTGTTCCTGCGCTCAATCGCCCATCGTGGCGACGACGGCTACGATACCACCGCCGGAAACGTTACGAGCTGGTCGCATCGCACCAACAACCACATGGTGCGCGCCATCGATTGGAATTCTGTCCTGGCCGATCGCGAGGTGCCTTCGCGCAACGGCGGCGCCCCGCGCACGTGCAATGTGCTCAACGACATGGCAGCCACCTACCCCATGTCCATTACGGGTTCCAATCTGTCGTTTGAGTCGGTGACGGTCGATACGCAGTTGGGTACGCCGCAGCCCATTAAGCCCATTTCCAAGATTCTCGTATCGCTGCAGACCGATAAGACCCGAAGGCTTACGGTGGGAGACGAAGACCCCATCTCTTCCTATCGCGTGCGTGCAAGGGACGAGGACGATGTTGACTATTACGGCTTTGTGAAGTCGTCGGGCGACTGGCGCGTGGTCGATAAAAACGGCAAGAAATGCAAGTCCGACGTCATCGAGATCCAGACCGATCCTGTCACCCACGAGCAAGTCGTGGTGGGTAAAAAGGCCGGCACCGCCTACGTAAAGTACTTTATCCCCGAGGACACCTATGTGGACGTTAACGGGCATGTTTCGACCAATGACGAGATCGACGCCGCGGCCTACAAATATAAGGTAAGCGACGTGGCGCCCGAGTCGTTTAACGGCAGCATCAAACTCGAGGGCTCGGCACAGACCGTCGTCGGAGTCGAGGAGAATCTCAACGGCATCGACGGCCTAACGGCTACGGTCTATGACACGACGGGCAAGGAAGTCGATAGGGTCTGCAGCTGGGAGGCCCAGGAGCTCGAGAGCAAGGGCATTTCGGTCGCGACGGACGGCACGATGACCATCTCGCAACCGGGCACCTTCCATGTTCGCGCCTTTATTGACGGCGTGTATTCCGATTGGGCCGAGGTCATCGCCGCACCCGCACCGGTCGACCCGATGACGACCGTGGTCGAGACACCGGTGAGCGTTACGTCCGTTTCTTCGGGGGATTCTTCGGCAACGACGGATAGCGCGGCTCCTGCCCAGGGAGAGCAGGCGGCTTCCGATGCGAACGCGGCCGAGCCTGCTCCGGCGAGCGACGATGCCGCTGCAGTGACTGACGACACCGCGCCCGCTGCCGCAAAAGATGCCTCGCCGATTCCTACGGGCCTCGTTACCGTTTTGACCGATATCTGCCGCTACGGCATCGATCACGGCCTCATCGGCACATCAAACAAGGAAGAGATGACCAAGCAGGACTTCGACATCTTAGGCATCCTGTACCTGATGGCAGACAGCCAGGATCTGGTGCCCCAAGCCGCCGAGGATGCGATGAATGAATGGGCTCATGACAACTATAATGACGAAGAGCTTGCCACCTGGAAGCAGCATGCGCTTTCGGTGCTGCTCGAATACGGTTATATCGCGCCCGGAACGACCGTGACGACGCCGACGACTGATGCTGTGGACGGCGCATAAGTGCAGAAAGAGTGCGTGTTTTTGTCTTTTTGCGCACGGGCAAAATAGTTCTTGCAGCCAAGGTCGTGGCGTGTATACTCGAATACGTTTGTTCAACTACGTGCCGGCCAAGGTGGTACGGCACCTCTAGAAGAGTAAGGAATTGCACATGGATTACATCCGCGCAATCGAGCGTCAGCAGATCCGCGAGGACATTCCTCAGGTTCGCGTCGCCGACAACGTCAAGGTTCACTACCGCATTAAGGAAGGCGACCGCGAGCGTATCCAGGTTTTCCAGGGTGACGTTATCCGCATGGCCGGCGCCGGTGCCCGTGAGACCTTCACCGTCCGCAAGATTTCCTTCGGTGTCGGTGTTGAGCGTACCTTCCCGCTTCACAGCCCCAAGATCGCCAAGCTCGAGGTCGTCCGTCATGGTCGCGTCCGTCGCGCCAAGCTGTACTACCTCCGCGACAAGGTGGGCAAGGCTGCTCGCATCCCCGAGAAGCGCTAAGAAGATCGCAGCGTCGGTCCACTCGTTTGGACACAAGGGTCACCTTCGGGTGGCCCTTCTTTTTATCTGATTTCCATGCAAGGAGGGCCTGGTATGGCCAATATGACGAGCTCGATTTCGGCATCGCAGGTTGCCGGCGAGCTGGCGAGTGCCACGTTCGAGGAGATTCCCGCCCTCGTGGAGCACTATCGCGAGGATCCGCGCCAGCAGGTGATCAAGGCTTGCGAACGCGCACTTAAGCGCCATGCCAAGGAACTTTCCGAGCGCGAGCGCGTCAACGGCATGTACGAGCTTATGCATGAGCTCGGCGGCGATGGCGTGGTCGTTGGTGTTGACGAGGTGGGGCGCGGCTCTGTCGCCGGCCCGTTGACGGTCTGCGCTGTCTGCCTTCCCATGGAGCCGCGCGTTTGGGGCATTAACGATTCCAAAAAGCTCACGCCTGCCCGTCGTGAGCTGCTCTCGGTGCAGATTGCCGAGGTGGCTACGGCCATTGGTTTTTGCCATATCGCGCCTGCGGACATCGATGAGATGGGCATGGCCCGCGCCATCCGCGCTGCCGTCGCGGGTGCGGTGGCCGATACGGGGCTCGAGCCCGATTGCGTGCTTATGGACGGCAACCCTTTGGGCGCCGTCCCCAACGAGCGCGATGTGGTCAAGGGAGATGCCAAAATCGCCTGCATCGCCGCTGCTTCCATTATGGCCAAGGTCGCGCGTGACGAGATGATGGTCGAGTACGATGCCGAGTATCCCGAATATCATCTTGCTGAGTCAAAGGGCTATGCGAGCCCCGAGCACATTGAGGCTATTCGTAAACATGGCCTTTCTCCGTTGCATCGTGTGAGCTTCTGCGGAAATTTTTTGCAGACGGAGCGTCTTTTTTAAGGCAAATATGGAGACAGGGACTTCTGGGATTTTATAAACCAGCTGGTGGGGACCGCATGCAACGCAATTGTTGCATGCGGTCCCTTTTTTGTTTGTTTTTTGTTGGACTTTGGTTTTCTTTTGGTACTTACCCGCAAGAAAGGCGGCCCCATGATCGGGTCAATATCGTGCGCGGGAAAGGAGACCCCATGTGCGCCGCAAGTGCAAAGAGCAAGACGCAACAGCTCAAAGAGCTTTGGGAGAGCGGGGAGATTGATTGCGCGTCGATTACGCCTGGGTTCATTAAGGGCCTCAGTCCTCGAGAACTGGGCATGCTGGGCGAGCTTATTGCAATCGATTACTTTCGTGAGCGCGGTTATGCCCTCTTGGAACAGGGCTACCGGTGTCCCGAGGGCGAGGCCGATCTGGTACTGCTTGATGAACTTGATGATGTCGTGGTGATGGCTGAGATCAAGACAAGGCGCGTCGCCCTAGATTGCAACACGCGGGTCTTTCCCGAGGAGGCGGTGGACGCCCAAAAGCAGCGTCGCTACCGCCGTATCGCGAGTTGTTACCTTATGGATCACTATCCCCTTAAGGCGATTCGCTTCGACGCGGTGGGCGTTACTATCCGCGGCGGTCATATTGCGGAGATTGAGCATCAATACAACGCATTCGATTGGCAGGTATCGTGATGGCGTTTGACACCTTTGCCGTCCACGCTGCATGTATTCGTGGCGTCGAGGCGATTCCCGTCACGGTCGAGGTCTCGCTTGCCGGCGGTATTCCGGGTATCCAAATGCTTGGCATTCCAAGTATGGAGGTGATGGAGTCGCGTGGCCGCATACGCTGCGCAATGCGCTCGGCGGGATTTGAGATTCCACGAGCGGGCATTACCGTCAACTTGGCTCCGGGCGACATCCGTAAAACGGGCAGTGGTTTTGACCTGCCGATTGCCATCGCGGTACTGGCGGCCGATGGGCAGATTCCCCGCGACCATCTAGACCATTGCCTTATTGCCGGTGAGCTCGGGCTGGATGGTAGCGTGCTGCCCGTAAAAGGCGAGGTTGCGTTTCAGTTGTTGGCGCGTGATATGGGTCTGTCCTTTATCGCAGGAAGGTCGGATCAACATGTACCGCTTGCCGGTGTGGACTGTGGCTTTATCGACCATCTGTCTCAGCTCGCCCGCGGTATGGGCCAGGTGGCTCGGCATTATCTGGATTCCGAGGGTGTCGAGGCGTCGTTTGAACCAGAACTTGATTATGCCGATGTGCTGGGGCAGGAGGTTGCCAAGCGCGGCATTGCGCTCGCGGCGGCGGGGGAGCTCGGCCTGCTTATGATTGGCTCGCCGGGTTCGGGCAAGACCATGCTTGCACGCCGCATGACGGGCATCTTGCCCGAGCTTTCTCTCGAGGATCAGCAAGAGGCGCTGTGCATCCATTCCGTCTTGGGCGAGAACATCGATGGTTTGCTGGCGGGACACCGGCCGTTCCGTAGCCCCCACCACAGCATTTCGACTGCGGGCCTTATTGGCGGCGGTCGGCCGGTGCACCCGGGCGAGATTAGCCTAGCGCACGGCGGCGTGCTCTTTTTAGACGAGCTTGCCGAGTTTCCCAACAGCGTGCTGCAGACGCTTCGCCAGCCCATCGAGCGCGGCTACGTCAAGATCGTACGCGTCGATGGGACTTTCACGTTTCCCTCGCGGTTCCAGCTGCTTGCCGCGAGCAATCCCTGTCCCTGCGGCTTTTTGGGCGATCGCGAGGTACCGTGCCGCTGCTCGGCTTCGATGGTTGAGCGCTATCGGTCTAAGCTACGTGGTCCCTTGGCCGATCGTATTGACCTTATGATTGACGTGACCCGACCCGACCCGCAGGTAATTATCGAGGGCGCCGAGGGTATGTCGTCAGCTGAACTACGTGACTATGTTGTGCGGGGTCGGGCATTTCGCGCCTGGCGCGAGTCCCGTATGGACGATGCAGATGCCGAGGCCGAGGACGATGAGTCACGTTCCATCGACGGCGTCGTTTCGACCTTTGCGCTCGATGGGGCAGCGGAAAAGTGCGTGCTCGGCCTGTCGAGGCGCACACATCTCACAGGGCGCGGCATCGTGCGCTTGGTGCGTATCGCGCGCACGATTGCCGATGTCGCCGAAAGTGAGCGGGTAACCCAAGACCACGTGCTCGAGGCGGCGATGTACCAGGGGAGGAGGGACCAGTAATGCCCGAGGAGACTTTTGAGCTGCATCCCGGTGATGCGTTGTATCCAGCTACCGTTTTGGAGCTCTCCGATGTACCCCAGACGCTTTATGTGCGTGGCGATCCCGCCGCACTGTCGACGCCCGCGCTCTCCATCATCGGCGCTCGCAAGGCCTCGCCGTACGGCCTTGCCGTGGCAGAGCTGGCCGCGAAAGTTGCGGTCGAGGCGGGGGTGACGGTGGTCTCGGGCGGTGCGGTCGGCTGCGACCAGGCCTCGGGTTGGGCCGCGGTCAACGCTGGTGGCAGGCACGTCGTGGTGTTGGGTACGGGCGCCGACGTGGTTTACCCGCGTTCGAGTGCAGGGCTCATCGCGCGCACGATCGATACGGGCGGCGCGGTCGTGTCCATCTCGCCTTGGGGTATGGGGCCACGCAAGTTTGCCTTTCCGCGGCGTAACCGGGTGATTGCCGCGCTTTCGCAGGCGCTGTTCGTGTCGGAGGCCGGCATGCCCTCGGGCACGTTCTCGACAGCGGAGGCCGCCATGGACCTGGGGCGCGAACTGCTCGCGGTACCGGGCTCCATTTTGTCACCAGAGTCGCGTGGGACCAACTACCTCATCGCCAACGGGGCATGCTGCATTGTTGACGAGGAGTCTATTGAGATGGCCATCTCGCGAATATACGGCACCCTGCGCTATTCGCGTCCCGATGCGCCCGGTATCGCCGATCTGGACCCCACGCAGCAGGCCGTGATGCACGCGCTCATTGCCTCGCCGCTTAAGGTCGATGACATTGCCGCGCTCGTCTCCCTCGATGCCGTCGGCGTGCTCAAACTCCTGGGCTCACTCGAGCTCGAGGGACTCATCGAGCGCATGATGGATGGAAGGTATGCGCCCTCAAAGTTTGCGCTTCACGCTCAGACGCCCTTCGGTCACAATGGAAAGCGTGTCAATTAGAAAGGTGTTTGCAGATGCTGTTTGATCAAGTGACGGTTATCGGTGGCGGTCTGGCGGGATCGGAATGCGCGATTCAGCTGGCAGATCGCGGGTTTGCCGTAAAGCTGTGCGAGATGCGGCCGCTGGTGACCTCTCCTGCCCACCATACCGATCACTTGGCGGAGCTCGTCTGCTCCAATTCGTTTAAGTCGACCCGACCCGATTCCGCCGCCGGCCTGTTGAAGGCCGAACTCGAGCGTATGGGTTCGGTGCTGCTCGACTGCGCTCATCGCGCTGCCGTTCCCGCTGGTGGCGCCTTGGCGGTCGACCGTGTTAAATTCTCCGAGCTCGTCGAGGCCGAGGTTGCCGCCCGTCCCAATATCGAGGTCGTTCACGGCGAGGTCACCCAGATTCCCGAGGGCCATGTGGTTATCGCCGCGGGTCCCTTGTGCTCGCCGGCGTTGAGCGGGGAGGTCATGAAGCTCGTCGGTGGTGATTCCCTGGCGTTTTTTGACGCCGCGGCCCCGATTGTCGATGCCTCGACGCTCGATATGGATGTGCTGTTCTCGCAGTCGCGCTACGAGGAGCAGGGGAGTGGCGACTATCTCAATGCCCCGCTCAACAAGGAGGAGTACGAGGCCTTTATCGAGGCGCTTACCACGGCCGATCGCGTGGTGCTCAAGGACTTTGAGGGCGGGGACCTCTTCCAGGCCTGTCAGCCAGCCGAGGAGGTTGCGCGCACGGGCAAGGATGCCATCCGCTTTGGCGCTATGAAGCCCGTCGGGCTCACCGACCCGCGCACCGGTCGCCGTCCCTGGGCGGCGATTCAGCTGCGCGCCGAGAACAAGGAGAAGACCGCCTATAACCTGGTTGGTTTTCAGACCAACCTGACCTTCGGCGAGCAGAAGCGCGTTTTTCATATGGTTCCCGGTCTGGAGAATGCCGAGTTCTTCCGCTATGGCGTCATGCATCGCAATACCTTTGTCGATGCTCCCCATGTGCTCGATGGGACCTTCGCCGTACCCGGCACGGGCGTGCGCCTTGCCGGACAGATTACCGGTACGGAGGGTTACATGGAAGCGGTCGCGACGGGTCTCCTCGCTGCGCTCAATACCTATGCCGAGGCTATCGAGGTTGCTCCTGTCGAGCTGCCGCGCGTGGGCGCTCTCGGCGCGCTCGTGGGCTATGCGACCGATCCTGCTACGGTCGGATATCAGCCCATGCATGTTAATTTTGGCCTGGTGCCTCCCCTCGAGGACGGTAAACGCCGCAGCAAACGTGAGCGCTATCAGGCCTATGCGGATCGCGCCCTTAAGGCCCTGGATTCCTATCTGGAATCGCGCTCCGACCTGTTTGGGGGCGACCGGCCATAGCCTTTGACCTGTACGGTGCCGTCGACTCGTTCATAGCCTATATTGCACGCGTCGAGGGGCTTTCTTCTAACACTGTTATTGCTTACGGCTCTCGTCTGGAGCGTTTTGCCGCTTGGTGCGAGCGTGGGGATATCGATGCACGCACGGCGGACGTGCGTACCGTTCGCATGTATCTGGCGGAGCTGTCGCGCGAGCAGCTGGCGCCCAGGACGATTGCGGCGCACCTGTCTGCCATTCGTTCGTTCTATCGATGGATGGCTGCCGAGGGTCTTATCGATGGAGACGCTGTCTCTGCGATTGCCTCGCCCAAGCTTCCACGCGATTTGCCCGGAGTGCTGACCACCCAGCAGGTTAAGGCACTGCTTGCAGCGCCAGACGTTTCAACGCCTGCGGGACTGCGCGATGCGGCGATGCTCGAATTGCTCTATGCATCTGGGGCTCGCATCTCTGAGCTTGCGGCACTCAATGTTGAGTCCATTGCTTGGTCCGAGCGAACGCTGCGGCTTTGGGGTAAGGGGAGCAAGGAGCGTATCGTGCCCCTGTATCGGCGTGCTCTCGATGTGACCCGCCGCTATATTGAGGAAGGAAGACCGTTGCTTCTTGCTCAGGCAAAGCGTGGCGACGGTACGAACGGTGTGCATCCGCTGTTTATCTCGGCACGCGGCAACCGTATGAGCGCCGCCATGCTTAGGCGACGGTTTCATATGTTGGCGACGCTTGCGGGTATCCCTTCCGATATCGCCCCGCATGCGATGCGCCATACTTTTGCGACCGATTTGCTCGAGGGCGGAGCGGACTTGCGCTCTGTCCAGGAGTTGCTGGGGCATGCAAGCTTGTCCACCACGCAGATTTATACGCATCTCACGCCCGATCGGCTCAAACGCGCCGTTACCCAAGCTCTTCCGCGCGGCGAATAAGGCAGGAGATGGGTTCTATCCAATCGATCGCGCGTCCGTGTGTGTGGTTTTGATTTCGGGTTGGCAGAAAGATGTAATCCTGCTATCATTCATCGGGTTGCTTCACGGCAACAGGTTTTTATCACGCACGCGCGGCTACTTCATACCGTGGTGCCCGGGCTTTGGTAGCACATGTCCGGGTTGGTTTTGGAGGATGACCCCGCGCGGAGGCAAACCACAGGAGGTTTAACATGGCTACCAAGATTAATATCCGCACCCTGCTCGAGGCCGGCTGCCACTTCGGTCACCAGACCCGTCGCTGGAACCCCAAGATGAAGCCGTTCATCTTCGGTGAGCGCAACGGCATCTACATCCTCGACCTCAAGCAGACCATTCTTGACGCCGACCAGGCTTACACCTTCGTCAAGAACGTTGCCAAGGGTGGCAACGTGCTGTTCGTCGGCACCAAGAAGCAGGCTCAGGAGGCCGTCAAGAACGCCGCTGAGCGCGCCAACATGCCTTACATCAACCAGCGTTGGCTCGGCGGCATGCTGACCAACTTCGTCACCATCCGCTCCCGCATCAACCGCATGGAGGAGCTCGAGGCCATGGTCGAGGACGGCCGCATGGCTGTTCTTCCCAAGAAGGAGCAGGCTGTTCTGGGTAAGGAGCTCGCTAAGCTCCAGACCAACCTCGGTGGCGCCCGCGACATGAAGGGTCTGCCCCAGGCTCTCTTCGTCATCGACACCAAGCGCGAGGAGAACGCCATCAAGGAGGCCCAGCGCCTGAACATCCCCGTCGTCGCTCTGATCGATACCAACTCCGATCCCGACGAGGTCGAGTACGGCATCCCCTGCAACGATGACGCCATCTCCGCTGTCACCCTTATGTGCGAGCTCATGGCCGACGCTTGCCTCGCTGGCTCCGGCAAGGAGCAGGTCTCCGAGGCCGAGATGGCCGCTGAGCCCAAGGCCGAGTAAATCAGTCCTAATTAAGTCTTTTTCATCTCTTTGAAAGGAACCACAATGGCCCAGATTACCGCCGCTATGGTCAAGCAGCTCCGCGAGATGACCGACTCCCCGATGATGGAGTGCAAGAAGGCTCTCGTCGAGGCTGACGGTGACATGGACGCCGCTGTTGACGTTCTGCGTAAGAACGGCCTCGCTAAGGCTGCCAAGAAGGCTGGCCGCGAGACCAACGAGGGCGCTGTCGCCGCGTTCGTCTCCGAGGATGGCAAGACCGGCGCTCTGCTCGAGCTCTCCTGCGAGACCGACTTCGTCGGCTCCAACGCCAAGTTCACCGGCTTTGCTTCCAAGGTCGCCGAGGTTGTCGCCACCACCGAGCCGGCCGATGTCGACGCTCTGCTCGAGAAGCCGATGGGCGAGGAGACCGTTTCCTCCGAGCTCACCGAGATGATTCACATCATGGGCGAGAACATGAAGATCTCTCGCTTCGCCGCCCGCAAGGCCGAGAACGGCGCTCTCGCTTCTTACATCCACATGGGTGGTAAGATCGGCGTTCTCGTCGAGTTTGCTTTCGAGAAGGCTGAGACCGCTCAGGCTGAGTCCTTCAAGACCTTTGCCCACGACGTTGCCCTTCAGGTTGCCGCTGTCGCTCCGATCTGCGCTACCCGCGATCAGGTTCCGGCCGAGACCGTCGAGCATGAGAAGCAGATTTACATGGCTCAGGCTGCCGAGTCCGGCAAGCCCGAGGCCATCCAGGAGAAGATGGCTGTTGGCCGTCTGGAGAAGTTCTACAAGCAGTCCGTGCTCACCGAGCAGGAGTTCATCAAGGACAGCTCCCTCACCATCAAGAAGTACGCTGAGCAGGTCTCCAAGGAGCTCGGCGATACCATTACCGTCGTTGCCTTCGACCGTCTGGTCCGTGGCGAGTAAATAAGCTCTTGTAGCTGGTAATGAGCAGGCTGTGGGTTTTACTCACAGCCTGCTTTTTCATGGCTCTAAGCAGAGCCTTTGATATCATATTGAGAGTCTAATTAAAGGAGGATCGCTTTGTCCGACATCCGATATAAACGCGTGCTTTTGAAGCTTTCCGGCGAAGCACTGATGGGCGATGGCCACTATGGCATCGACCCCAAGATTACCGACCATCTTGCCAAGCAGGTCAAGGAGCTGCTTGCCGTTGGCCATGAGGTCGGCATCGTTGTCGGCGGCGGCAATATTTTCCGCGGCATGGCTGGAGCTGCCGGCGGTATGGAGCGTGCTCAGGCCGATTACATGGGCATGCTTGCAACCGTTATGAACGCGCTCGCCCTGCAGGATGCCTTCGAGCATAACGATGTTCCCTGCCGCGTTATGAGTGCCATCCAGATGAACGAGATTTGCGAGCCCTATATTCGTCGTCGCGCCATCAATCACCTGTCCAAGGGCAATGTCGTTATCTTCGCGGCCGGCTCGGGCAATCCGTACTTTACGACTGACACCGCCGCGGCCCTTCGCGCCTGCGAGATCGGTGCGGAGATTCTGATTAAGGCCACCAAGGTCGACGGTATCTACGACAAAGATCCCGTCAAGTGCGCCGATGCCGTCCGCTTTGACAAGATCACCTATCACGAGGTGCTCGTCCGCGGCCTGCAGGTTATGGATTCCACGGCTACGGCCCTGTGCCAGGATAACCGTATGCCCATTTTGGTCCTCAACATCGATGGCGAGGACAACGTCAAGCGCGCGCTTTCGGGTGAGCCCGTCGGCACGCTCGTCTATCAGGAGGATTAAGCATGGCAGAGAACATCACCGCCCACATGGACAAGTCGCTCGAGTCCCTCAAGCATAACTTCTCCAAGGTCCGTACCGGCCGAGCCAACGCTAACATTCTGTCCGACATCACCGTCGATTATTACGGTGTTCCCACGCCGGTCACGCAGGTTGCCGCCGTAAAGACCCCCGAGGCCCACATGCTGCTCATCGAGCCGTGGGATAAGGCGCTTATCAACGCCATCGTCAAGGCCATCGGCGCTTCCGATCTGGGTATTACCCCCAACTCCGATGGCACCGTTGTTCGTCTTCCGTTCCCGGCTCCCACCGAGGAGCGCCGTCGCGAGCTCGTCAAGGAGTGCCGCGAGTACGCCGAGCAGGCCAAGGTGTCTATCCGTAACATCCGTCGCGACTTTAACAACAAGCTCGAGCGCGATGAGGAGCTCACCGAGGACGACGTCCGCCGTGAGCAGGCCAAGGTGCAGAAGCATACCGACGAGTATGTCGCCAAGGTCGAGGAGCTTCTGAAGGAAAAAGAAGCCGAGGTCATGGAGATCTAAGGTGCAATACGACGAGAACAAACTGGTCGAGTACTTTGCCGACGCCCCTGCGGGCGTCGGTTTTTCCGACCTTGACCTCAATAACATTCCGCGCCATATCTCGTGCATCATGGACGGTAACGGTCGCTGGGCTACGGCGCGAGGTCTTGCCCGTACCGAGGGTCACAAGGCGGGTATCGTCTCCCTTCGTGAGATCATTACTGCCTGCGTGCGTCTGGGTGTCGACGTGCTTTCCGCCTATGCGTTTTCAACCGAAAACTGGAACCGCCCGCAGCATGAGGTTAACGTCTTGATGCATCTGTTTGCCAAGACGTTTATCGATGAGCTGCCGCTTCTGAAGCGCGAAAACGTCCGTGTTGTCTTTTTGGGTGATATTTCCGCGCTGCCCAAGAAGACCCGCGACGTTTTTGAATGCGGTCTTGCCGAGTGCGCCAATCACACCGGTATGACGCTGGCGCTCGCCGTCAACTACGGCGCGCGTGCCGAGATTACCCGTGCCGCCCGTCAGCTTGCGCTCGATGCCGCCTCCGGCAAGATCGACCCTGCTGCTATCGACGATGATATGGTTGCTTCGCACCTGTACACCGCCGGTCTTCCCGATCCCGAGCTGGTCATTCGCACCTCTGGTGAGCTTCGCCTTTCGAACTATCTGCTGTGGCAGGTGGCTTATTCCGAGTTCTATGTCACCGATACCTATTGGCCTGACTTTAATCGTTGGGGCCTTGTTGACGCCATTTTGGCCTATCAGGGCCGTGACCGTAGGTTTGGTGGACTGAGCAAGACCGAGGAGGCTTAATCGTGTCCGATCGTCCCAAGGCATCTGCTCCCAAGACGCCTGCGCGCAAAGCTGCCACTGCGGGAGCGCCTGCAGCGAAGAACGGCACCGGTTCGTGGCTTGCGGGCTTTATTACCCGTGCCGCCGCCGGTATCGTCTACGCCGTCGTCTTTATCCTGTGCCTGGTTTTGGGTATCGTGCCCACCGCCATTTTTGTCTCTGTCATGAGCGGGCTTTGCTGCTTTGAGTTTTTCCGTATGACGAGGCTCGATGGCAAGGTCGCCAACGAGCATCTGGGCATTATTGCCGCCGTGCTCTTTCCGTTATCGGCGCTTGGCGATTCGCTTTTGCTGAACGCCCTGCTTTTTGCACTGATGCTCGCGGTGGGCATTTGGTATGTTTGGTCGCCGCGTACCCGCATCTCTGATGTGGCCGTGACGCTCATGGGTCCCATCTACACAGGCTTTATGCTGTCGGCTATTGTGCTGCTGCGCGATGCCGTGCCCGGTTTTGCCGGCGCCCTGCTTTCAGTGGGTGTTTGCGCGTCCCTTTGGGTCTCCGATTCGTTTGCCTACATCGTGGGCAGTCGTATCGGCAAACACAAGATGGTCCCCAAGATCTCTCCCAAAAAGAGCTGGGAGGGCTTTGTTGGTGGCATCTTGGGCTCGGTTCTCATCTGGCTCATTTTGTGGGTGACGCATTTCTATAAGCTGAGCTTGCCCTATGCGCTGCTTTGCGGCGTGGTTGTGTCCATCCTGGGCGTTATCGGCGACCTTATCGAGTCGCGCATCAAGCGCGGTGTGGGCGTCAAGGATTCCGGCAACCTTATCCCGGGCCACGGCGGCATGCTCGATCGTAGCGATTCGCTTATCTTCGGCTGCATCACCGCGCAGCTGATGCTGATGATCGGAGGCGTGCTGTAATGTCCTTCCAGACGACCTATGGCTCCGATGGACGTCTCCGTGTTGCCATCCTGGGCTGTACGGGCTCTATCGGTACCCAGGCGCTCGATGTTTGCCGTCAGCATGCCGATCGTCTGCAGGTGACGGCTCTTTCCGTTAATTCCAGTACCACTGAGCTCGTTGCGTTTGCCCGTGAGTTTTCGGTTCCGGCTGTTGCCATCGCAGATACCGCTCACGGGTCTGATGCCGTGCTGCAGGAGCTGCCTCAGGGCACGAACGTCGGCGTTGGTGCGCAGGCGGTCTGTGATCTCGCGTGCCGTGATGATGTCGATTGCGTGCTCGTTGCCATTGTTGGCGCGGCTGGTCTCGAGGCAAGCCATGCTGCCTTGATCTCGAATAAGCGCCTTGCCCTTGCCAATAAGGAGTCGCTCGTTGTTGGCGGTGACCTGCTGATGCCGTTGGCACAGCCCGGTCAGCTTATCCCGGTCGATTCCGAGCATTCTGCAATTTACCAGTGCTATCTGGGTGAGAATCCGCGCGAGGCCCACTGTATTTGGCTTACCTGCTCGGGCGGTCCGTTCTTTGGCCGTTCGCGCGAGGAGCTCGACCGTGTGACCCGTAATGACGCCTTGGCGCATCCCACTTGGGCTATGGGTGCCAAGACCACGATCGACTCGGCTACCCTCATGAACAAGGGCCTGGAGCGTATCGAGGCGATGCGCCTGTTCGGTTGCGGCCTCGACGTTATCAACGTGGTCGTGCAGCGCCAGTCAAAGATCCATTCGATGGTCGAGTTTGCCGACGGCTCCGTGATGGCGCATCTCGGGGCATCTGACATGCGCATTCCCATCCAGTTTGCCTTCTCGTATCCCGAGCGCTGGGATACTCCGGCTCCGCGCATCGATTTCCGCGAGTTGGGTCAGCTTACCTTTGCTGCGGCCGACATGGATACGTTCCGCTGCCTGGCGCTGGCCGAGCGTGCGGGCAAGACGGGCGGCACCATGCCGTGCGTGCTCAATGCCGCCAACGAGGTCGCCGTCGATGCCTTCCTGCATGATGGCTGCAGTTTTACCGATATCGATCGCATTGTGGAATCCTGTATGGATGCGCATGATGCGCAGACGGTCGATTCGTTTGAACAGCTTCGCGGTATCGATGCGTGGGCGCGTGAAAAGGCCGCGCAAGTGCTCGCCGCAACCCGTTTTTAACCCATAAGGATTGCTTTTTCGTTTTATGGAAACTGTTCTGAGCGTTCTCTCATCGGTCTTTTGGGGCCTGCTGATGCTTTCCGTCCTCGTGTTTTTGCACGAGGGCGGCCACTTTTTGGCGGCGCGTGCCTGCGGCGTCCGGGTGACTGAGTTCTTTTTGGGCCTGCCGTGTCGCTTTGATATTCACCATACGTCTCGTCGGATCGGCACCAAGTTTGGCGTGACCCCGCTGTTGCTGGGTGGGTATGCTGCCATCTGTGGCATGGATCCGACCGATGTCTCGTATGCCGATCGCGTGCTTGCCGCCATCTATCGCCACGGCCGTGTGACGGTGGCCGATCTTGCCGTCGAGCTTGAGCTGTCCGAGGAGGATGTGCTCGAGGCCTGTGCTTTGCTGCTGGGTTGGGGCTCCATAGCTCCTTGGTATGAAGAAGGAGAAAAGCCTTCGCCTGGTTACTATCCCACCAAGTACCAGACCCTGCCGCGTGATGCGGCGGGTTATACCACCTTTGACGGCCGTCGGTTCGATCGCGAGCACGCGACTGCCGAGGGTGATGTATGGGAACTGCCGTGCGGCGAGGCCGAATTCCTTGCACGCGAGCGCTCGCACACCTATTTGGGTCAGGTCTTTGTCAAGCGTGCCTTTATGCTGCTTGCGGGCATTATCGTCAATATCCTGACGGGCTTTTTGCTCCTTATGAGCATCTATTCCATCGCGGGTGTCACGGTGCCGGTGGACACCAATGTGATCGGCCAGGTTGACGAAGGCTCGATTGCCTCCGCGGCGGGAATCGAGGATGGCGACGCGATTCTTTCGGTCGACGGAGTATCGTGCTCTACCTGGATGGACGTTTACGATGCCATTGGCAAGGCTGCCGGTAAGGACGATATAGCCATTGAGTACGAGCGTGACGGCAAGAAGCATTCGACCACGGTCGCGCTCAAAGAGGACGAACGCCTAGGTGTGTATGTCTCTACGCAGGTGGTCCGTTTAGACCCCATCACGTCGGCTCGCCTGTCGTTCTCCTATGTCGTGCGGACAGCGGAGGGCGTGATGCGCCTGCTCCAGCCTCAGCATACGATGGAGATTCTCGATCAGTCCTCTTCGATCGTGGGTATTAGCGTTATGTCCTCACAAGCTGCTGCTGCCGGCCCTGCCACGTTCCTTTCGTTTGCCGCCCTCATTTCGTTCTCGCTTGGCTTTATGAACCTGCTGCCCATCCCGCCACTCGATGGCGGCAAGTTGGTCATCGAGATCATTCAAAAGATTGCGGGCCGCGAGCTTCCGCTTAAGGTCCAGACGATTGTGAGCTATGTGGGCATCGCGCTCTTTGCGCTGCTGTTTGTCTATATGCTTCGTTCCGACATCCTTCGATTTATTCTGTAGGGGAGTGTTTGGATTGTCTTCATCCCATCCTTTGCCTCGCGAGTTGACGCGCCCCGTGCATGTGGGCGGCGTGCAGATCGGTGGAGGCGCGCCGGTGGCGGTCCAATCCATGACCTGCACTGATACCGCTGATGCCCAGGCAACGCTTGCGCAAGTGCGCGCGTTGGCGCAGGCTGGCTGCGATATCGTGCGCGTGAGCGTGCCCACCGAGGCCGCGCTTGAGGGTTTCCGCGCCATCTGTGCCGAGTCTCCGGTGCCGATCGTTGCCGATATCCACTTTAACCATAAGCTCGCCATTGGTGCCGTTGAGGCCGGTGCTGCCAAGCTGCGCATCAATCCCGGCAATATCGGCGATTGGGCCAAGGTTGACGCGGTGATCGATGCTGCGGGTGCCGCGGGCTGTGCGATTCGTATCGGCGTCAATGCTGGTTCTCTTGAGCAGGATATCGCTGAGCGCGACGACCTCACGCAGCCCGAAAAGCTCGTGATGTCGAGCGAACGTTTCGTCAAGCATTTTGAAGACCGCGGCTTTACGAACATTGTGCTTTCGGCCAAGGCCCATAGCGTGCAAACGACGCTCGACACCTATCGTGCCCTGTCGCGTGAGATTCCCCACGTTCCGCTCCACCTGGGCGTAACCGAGGCGGGTACCAAGCTGCAGGGCACCATCAAGAGCTCGGTGGGCCTTGGCATCCTGCTGTCCGAGGGAATCGGTGACACCATGCGCGTTTCGCTCACGGCCGATCCGGTTGAGGAGCCGCCGGTCGCCTGGGGAGTTTTGCAGTCGCTGGGCCTGCGTCGCCGCGGCCCCGAGATTGTCTCGTGCCCAACGTGCGCCCGCTGTCAGGTTAACCTGATCGCAATCGCCGAGGAAGTAACCGAGCGGCTTAAGAACTATGCCGCGCCGCTTTCGATTGCCGTCATGGGATGCGCCGTCAATGGCCCCGGTGAGGCTTCTGATGCCGACCTGGGCGTTGCTTGCGGACGTGGTCAGGGCCTGCTCTTTTCGCACGGCCAGATCATTGGTAAAGTAGCGGAGGACCAAATTGTCGACGCGCTTATGGCCGAGGTCGACAAGCTTATTGAGGAGAAATAAATGACCCGAGCAATGTATATGTCTAAGCTGTATGCTCCGACGCTCAAAGAGGATCCAGCCGACGCTGAGCTTGCGAGCCATCGCCTGCTGCTCCGTGCCGGTATGATCCGCAAGGAGGCTGCCGGTCTCTATTCCTATCTGCCGCTCGCGTGGCGCTCGATTCGCAAGATTGAGAACATCGTGCGCGACGAGATGGACGCCGCCGGCGCTCAGGAGCTCATGATGCCCATCATGGTCGATGCCGAGCTGTGGCGTGAGTCCGGCCGTATCGATGCCTATGGCAAGGAGCTCGTGCGCTTTGATGACCGCCACGGCCGCGAGTTCGTGCTCGGCCCCACGCACGAGGAGACCGTGACTGCCCTGGTGCGCAACGAGCTGCGTTCATACAAGCAACTGCCGGTGAATCTCTATCACATCCAGGACAAGTTCCGCGACGAGTTCCGTCCCCGCTTTGGCCTGATGCGCGGTCGCGAGTTCATCATGAAAGACGCCTACAGCTTTTCTGCCACGCAGGAGAGCCTGCAGGAGGAGTACGACAAGATGAAGCAGGCCTACGCCAATATCTGCGAGCGCTGCTACATCAAGGCCCTGCCCGTCGTCGCCGATTCCGGCGAGATCGGTGGCGACACCTCCGTCGAGTTCATGGCGCTGGCAGATGCCGGCGAGGCTTCACTGGTCTACTGCGACGATTGTGGCTTTGCTGCCGATGACGAGGCGGCAAGCACCAAGGTCGTTGTGACCGAGGGCCCCGGCGACGGCACACTCACCAAGGTCGAGACTCCGGGTATGGGCACCATCGAGGCCGTCGCCAAGTTCTTCGGCTTCCCCGAGAACGGTACGCGCAAGTCGCTGGCTCTCATCGACGCCGAGGGCAAGCCGGTTGTGGCCATCGTTCCGGGCGATCATGAGCTCAACGACTGCAAGGCCGAGCATGTCTTTGGCAAGGGCTATCGCATGATGACCGACGAGGAGCTCCAGACCTACGGTCTGCATAAGGGCTTTATCGGACCGGTTAACCTGCCCGAGGGCATTCGTCTGGTCTGCGACGAGAGCCTGCGCGAGTCCAAGCAGTGGGCCTGCGGTGCCAACGAAGTCGACTATCACTTTACCGGTGCCTGCCCCGAGCGCGACTTTACCGTCGACGAGTGGGCCGACCTGGTTACCGTCGTTGCCGGCGACCCTTGCCCGCACTGCGGCAAGCCGCTCTCCGCTGCTCGCGGTATCGAGGTTTCCCAGGTCTTCCAGCTGGGCACCAAGTACTCCGAGGCCATGGGTGCCACCTTTATGGACGAGGACGGCAAGGAGAAGCCGCTTATCATGGGTTGCTACGGCGTGGGCGTGTCCCGCTCGCTCGCTGCCGTCGTGGAGCAGCACAACGACGAGCACGGTATCGTTTGGCCGGTCTCCGTTGCCCCGTACGAGGTTGCGGTGATTCCGCTCGACCCCAAGAAGGAGGAGTGCGCTTCTGTTTGCGATCAAATCGTCGAGGGTCTGTGCGCCGAGGGTATCGAGGTTGTCGTTGACGACCGTGACGAGCGTCCCGGCTTTAAGTTTGCCGACAACGACCTTATGGGCTTCCCTTATCAGGTGGTGCTCGGCAAGCGCGGCCTTAAGAACGGCACCGTCGAGCTCAAGGATCGTGCCACGGGCGAGCGCGAGGATGTGGCGATCGATGAGGTTGTCGCCAAGGTGGCTGAGCTTGTGAAAGCAGCACGCCGTTAATCGAGTCCGCTGCGTTTAGTGCACTTGTTTTAGTGCACTTGTTAAACGGCCCTGCGTCTCTCGAGGTAGAGATGCAGGGCCGCTTTTGCGTCTAAGGGACATTTGTTGCTAAAAGGAAAACCCCGCAGCCCATGCGAGCTGTGGGGTTTTCCTTTGTGCCTCCGATGCGAAATAAATCGCTCAGATATTACTGATAATCGACGACGTCGATCCAGTTCTTCAGGAACTCATCGTTCACGTTGCGCTTACGAGCGAGCTCGGAAGCGGCGACGATGCTCGTCCACTGACGCACGACCTGCATGGGCATGTCGGCGCGATCGCAGTAGAGCTCCAGGTAGGCCTCGGCCTGATCCTTGCTGTTGAGGGCAAAGAGCAGGTAGGTGGTGGCAACGTCGGCAGCAGGGGAGCCCTGGGTGGCGTGTGCCCAGTCGCAGACGTACAGCTGGCCGTCGTCGCCAACGATGACGTTGGAGGGGTTGAAGTCACCGTGGCAGACCTTGAACTCCTTGGTCATGCCGTCCAGACGCTCCTGAAGGTTGTAGCGCGTGGTGGCATTGAGCTGATCGAGGCTGTCGATCATGCGGGCGAACTTGTCGCGCTGACGGTTGAGCAGCGGGGAGGTGTAGCCGTGGATCTCGATCTGGAGGTCGACGAACATCTCGAGGTACTCACCAAAGCGCTGGGGCTCGGCAGTCATCTTCTCGGCAAGGGTGGTGCCCGGAACCTTCTCGGTCACGAGCGCCCAGCCGTTGGCGTTCTCGAGCTGAGAAACCTCGAGAGCCTTGGGGCTGCGGATGCCGCACTCATTGATGCGGGCAAGATTCAAAGCCTCGTTGAACACGTCGGAGACGGGCTTGGTCTCGTTAAAGACCTTGACGATCTTGTCGCCCAGGTCGTAAACGACTTTGTTGCCGCGACGGACGAGCTCGGTCTTGGATTCGGGGAGCAGCATGATTGCATCCTTTCAACGATGCGATAGAAGCAGCGGCGGGGGCGTGCGTGCGCCCGTTCACCCCCGCCGAAATAACCGTGCTAAAAACTAGCAGACGGCGTAGTCCTGGGGCTCGCGGCCATAGTAGGCGTCCAGGTAGAGCTCCTTGATCTCGCTCATGAGCGGGTAGCGCGGGTTAGCGCCGGTGCACTGGTCGTTGAATGCCTGCTCGGTCATCTCGTCGAGGGTGTCGAGGAAGTACTGCTCGTCAACACCGTAGTCGGCGATGGTCTTCTTGACACCGATGAAGTCCTTGAGCTCCTCGAGCTTCGTGATGAAGTTCTCGAAGACCTCCTTGTCGTCCTTGCCCTCGATACCGCAGTACTTGGCCATCTCGGCGTAGTTGTGCAGCGCGTTGGGGTAAGGATACTGGGAGAACGTGCCCATCTTGACGGGGGCCTCGGCGGCGTTGTAGCGCATGACGCGAGTCAGGATGATGGCGTTGGCGATGCCGTGGGGCAGGTGATGGAAGGCACCGAGCTTGTGGGCCATGGAGTGGTTGAGGCCCAGGAAGGCGTTGGCGAAGGCCATACCGGCCATGCAGGAGGCGTTGTGCATCTCCTCGCGGGCATGCGGGTCCTTGGCGCCGTTTTCGAAGCTGGAGGGCAGGTTCTCGAAGACGAGCTTGGCAGCGCGCTCGGAGAGGCCCTTGGTGTAGTCGGAGGCCATGATGGAGACATAGGACTCGATGGCGTGGGTCATGACGTCGATGCCGGAGGCGGCGGTCAGGCCGCGCGGGGCGGTCATGCAGTTGTCGGCGTCAACGATAGCCATGTTGGGGAGCAGCGCGTAGTCGGCGAGCGGCCACTTGATGCCGGTCTCCTTGTCGGTGATGATGGCGAACGGCGTGCACTCGGAACCGGTGCCCGAAGAGGTCGGGACGGCGACGAAGTAGGCCTTCTTGCCCATCTCGGGGAAGGTGAAGATACGCTTGCGGATGTCCATGAAGTCCATGGCCATGTCCTCAAACTTGCACTCGGGGTGCTCGTACATCATCCACATGATCTTGCCGGCGTCCATAGCGGAGCCACCGCCGACGGCGATGATGACGTCCGGCTCAAAGAGAGCCATCTGCTTGGCGCCGCGACGTGCGCACTGCAGCGACGGATCGGGCTCGACGTCGTAGAAGCAGTCGTGGGCGATGCCCATCTCGTCGAGCTTGGCCTCGATGGCGCGGGTGTTGCCATTCTTGAAGAGGAACTGGTCGGTGACGATAAAGGCGCGCTTCTTGCCCATGACGCTGCCCAGCTCGTCGAGAGCGACGGGCGTGGAACCCTTCTTGAAGTAGACCTTCTCGGGAGCGCGGAACCACAGCATGTTCTCACGGCGCTCGGCCACAGTCTTAACGTTGATCAAGTGCTTCACCCCAACGTTCTCGGAGACGGAGTTGCCGCCCCAGGAGCCGCAGCCCAGGGTCAGAGACGGCTTCATGCCAAAGTTGTACAGGTCACCGATGCCGCCGTGCGAGGACGGGGTGTTGATGACGATGCGGCAGGCCTTCATGACATGCTCGAACAGGCTGATCTTCTCGGCCTGGGCGGGATGCACGTACAGAGAGGCGGTGTGGCCCGGGCCACCGGCGAGTACCAGGTGCTCGGCCTTGTCGACGGCCTCCTGGAAGTCCTTGGCGTGATACATGGCCAGGACAGGGGAGAGCTTCTCGTGGGAGAACTCCTCCTTGGCGGGGTCGGTGGAGGTGACCTCGGCGATCAGGATCTTGGTCTTGGCGGGAACCTCGATACCGGCGAGCTCGGCGATCTTGGCGGCAGCCATGCCGGGGATGCGGTGATCGAGAGCGCCGTTCTTGAACATGGCGCCGCGCAGGGCCTCCATCTCGGCACCCTGCTTGACGAAGTAGCAGCCGCGCTTCTGGAATTCGGCCTTAACCTGGTCATAGATGGTGTCGATGACGGTCACGGACTGCTCGGAAGCGCAGATCATGCCGTTGTCGAAGGTCTTGGAGTGGATGATGGAGTTGACGGCGAGCAGCACGTCGGCGGTGTCGTCGATGACGACCGGGGTGTTACCGGCGCCAACGCCCAGGGCGGGCTTGCCCGAGGAGTAGGCGGCCTTGACCATGCCCGGGCCACCGGTGGCGAGGATGATGTCGACATCGCGCATGACCATGTTGGTCAGCTCGATGGAGGGGACATCGACCCAGCCGATGATGCCCTCGGGGGCGCCGGCCTTGACGGCGGCGTCAAGCACGAGCTTGGCGGCGGCGATGGTGCACTTGGCGGCAGCCGGGTGCGGGGAGATGATGATGGCGTTGCGGGTCTTCAGGCTGATCAGCGTCTTGAAGATCGCGGTGGAGGTGGGGTTGGTCGTCGGGATGACGGCGCCCACGATGCCGATGGGCTCAGCGATCTTGGTGATGCCGTAGGCCTCGTCGCGCTCAATGACACCACAGGTCTTGGTGTTCTTGTAAGCGTTGTAGATGTACTCTGCGGCGTAGTGGTTCTTGATGACCTTGTCCTCAAGAACGCCGCGACCGGTCTCCTCGATGGCCATCTTCGCCAGCGGGATACGAGCCTTGTTGGCGGCCATGGCGGCCTCGTAGAAGATCTTGTCGACCTGCTCCTGCGTGTACGTAGCAAAAAGCGCCTGGGCCTCTCGCATCTGAGCGAGCTTAGCCTCAAGCGCCTCTACGTTGTCCACAATTGCGGGAGTAGTGTTTTCCGGTGACTTTTTCACCATTTGTGTCTCCTTGCGATCGGAGATTTACCCTACGTGTTGCATGATAGCAAGAAATTATTCGGCGAACGGTAAGATTCCCGTAAAAGGCACACTAAAACGCTTCAATCTACTGAAGCGTTTTAATTATAAATATCAGCCTGGCATCGGCCTGCTCATTGGGGACAGACTTATATGAGTGCTTTCACTCATTTGGGACAGACATCGTTTTGCCATTTCGCTGTTCTGGACCTGTTATTGCCGCTTATTGGATATAAATAGATCACAGGCTCAGCATTTCGCGTTGCTTCTCTCCTTTTAGGTGTTGCCTGTACAGTTTTGAAAGGAGAGATTATGCCCCGATGTGCCCGCGCCGTTTCGATCACCGGCTATTACCATGTTTATGACCGCGGCAATTCCAAGCAGATTATTTTTGAAGATGACTCCGACCGCTATCGTTTCTTGTCGGATATCTCGGACAGGTTTGCACGCCATAAAGTGGCGGTGTTAGCTTGGTGCCTTATGGACAACCACTTCCATTTGATGGTTGATGACCCTTATGACAACCTTTCAAAGGCGATGCAGTGCGCATTGACGGCGTATGCTAAGTATTTCAATGGGAAAACGGGAAGAACGGGTCATCTATTTGACAATCGCTATTCGCGGGTCGCGGTTGAGTCGGACACTCAGGCGGTGCAGTTGCTCGATTATATCCATCTCAATCCTGTGAAAGGTTCGATCGACTCACTCGAGGCGTACCGATGGTCAAGCTTCAAGGCATATCAGCTGGGCTACGATCCCTTTGACATTTGTGATGCGGCCCCTATGCTCGATATTGTCGGAGGCTCCCGTTGCTATTGCGAGCATCTCAAGGAAGTTGCCGGCCGCATCTGGTCGGTGGAGGTTCTTCCACGCCGTCGGATCCCCGATGAGGAGGCCCTTTCCGTTGCGCGCGAAGTCCTGCCGAGCATAGATCCTACGCTGCTTAAGGCCCTGCCACGCCCCGAACGCGATGCCTGCCTGCTGAGGCTCAGGCAGGCACATCTCACGGTCAAGCAAATTGCCCGTATCACCGGTATCGGCGCTACAAGTGTGACCAAGGCCACTGCGGGCTGGAAGGAAGCTGCGTGAGGCGGGGGCCGGAGCTAGTCGGGGCGCCGCAGACACGCATCATGTCTGTCCCCAATGAGTAAAAACACCCATGTAAGTCTGTCCCCAATGAGTGCAAAAAGGCGCCCTCCACAAGAGAGGACGCCTTTGGTAAGTTCTATGTGAACGCGAGGTCTTTGACCCGGAGAGTCCGAGGTACTTGTTGGTAAGACCTTATTTAGGAGCGCGCAACCTTGCCAGACTTAAGGCAGGTGGAGCAAACGTTCATCTTGCGACGGTGACCATCGACGACGACGTAGACACGCTGGATGTTGGGGCGGAACTTACGGTTGGTGACGCGGTGAGAGTGGCTGATGGAGCGACCGGCAACGGGGTGCTTACCGCAAACTTCGCAAACTTTGGACATAACTGACCCTCCTTGGGCGACAAACGAACATGTCGCGTTAACAAACAAGCCTGAACTATAGCACAGAAGCAGCTCCCTGTGCGTAATCTACACAGAGATATTTCTCTTATGGCGATAGTGCCCACGCTACGGCCCTGGACGTAGATCCGATTTGCGTGTAGCAGAGGGGATTATGCCAGCTCGCATCGACGTTTTCAAGCTTGTCCCGCAAATATATATAGGTTTATGGAACGTTGAGTCCGTTTGCGGATTGCTCCGTATTAATGCTCGCAATTAAGCTCGGGGTTGGCTACACTATCCCTTGACCATTAAAGGGGTACGAGATACCCACATGGATTTATATTGCTGCCATAGAGCAGTCCTTCCTGTGGGTGTCTGGTCCGCTTTGAGCGGTCGGGCATCTATTTTTTTTGACTGTATCAGCAGTCAAGACATGTGAGGAAGGAGATCGATGGGCACGACTTCCCCCAAGGCGGTCATCATGGACGAGACCGCCGTCAACCGAGCGATGACCCGCATCGCGCACGAGATTCTCGAGCGCAACGAGGGCTGTGAAGACCTCGCTCTGGTCGGCATCGTCACGCGCGGCGACCTTCTGGCAAAGAAGCTCGCCGAGGCGATCAAGGAGATCGAGGGTGTTGACGTTCCGCTCGGCAGCCTGGACATCAGCTTCTATCGCGATGACTATGCGACTAACTTCGCTCCCGCGATCCACGCTACCAACATTCCCTTCAGCGTCGACGGCAAGCGCGTCGTTTTGGTGGACGACATCCTGTACACGGGTCGCACCATCCGCGCCGCTCTGGACGCCGTTATGGACCTGGGCCGTCCGAGCCGCATCGAGCTGGCAGTTCTCGTTGACCGCGGTCACCGCGAGCTCCCTATCTCGCCGGACTTTGTCGGCAAGAACGTTCCCTCGTCGCACGAGGAGAACGTGCACCTATATATGAAGGAAGTCGACGGCCGTACCGCTGTCGAGATCAACGACGTCGCGCCGGGTTCCCACGTGGGCTCCGCGCCGCTGGGAGGTGAGTAGTACCGTGGCGTTCAATCATAAGCACCTGATCGACATTACCGAGTACTCCGAAGAGGACATCAAGCTCATCCTCGAGACCGCCAAGGCGTTCTCCGAGGTCAACGAGCGTGCCATCAAGAAGGTCCCCACGCTCAAGGGCAAGACTATCGTCAATATGTTCAATGAGCCCTCGACGCGTACCCGCAGCTCCTTCGAGCTCGCCGAGAAGCGTCTTTCGGCCGACAGCCTCAACTTTGGCGGCTCCTCGACCTCCACGGTCAAGGGCGAGAGCCTCGTCGATACCGTCGAGACGCTCAACGCCTACAAGATCGACTGCATCGTCGTGCGCGACAAACATGCCGGTGCTCCCTACATCGTCACGCAGAATTCGCCCGCGAGTGTTATCTGCGCCGGTGACGGTAAGCACAATCACCCCACGCAGGCTCTGCTCGACCTGTACACCATCTGGGAGCACAAGGGTGACTTCCACGGTCTGAAAGTCGCCGTCGTCGGCGACATCGCCCACTCCCGCGTCTGCGGCTCGCTGATCCCCGCGTTGAAGATCATGGGCTGCGAGACCTACGCCGTCGCCCCCGGCACGCTGCTGCCGCCGGCGCCCGAGGTTCTGGGCTGCGACCACGTGACGAGCGACCTCGATTCCGTCCTGCCCGAGCTGGACGTCGTCTACATGCTGCGCGTACAGCAGGAGCGCCTCGAGGGTGCCCCGTTCCCGACCATTCGCGAGTACCACAAGCTCTTCGGCCTGACCAAGGACCGTGAGAAGCTCATGAAGCCCGACGCGATCATTTGCCACCCGGGCCCCATCAACCGCGGCGTCGAGTTCGACTCCTATATGGCCGACCACCCGCAACGCTCCGTCATCCTGGAGCAGGTCTACGCCGGTATCTGCGTGCGTATGGCTATCCTGTATCTGCTGCTTGGAGGTGCCGATAATGGCCTTGCTTCTTAAGAATGCCCACGTCGTCGATCCGTCCGTCGAGCTTGACGGGGTCGTTGACGTCCTAATCGACGGCGACAAGATCGCCGAGGTCGGCGAGAACCTCGCCGCCGAGGGAGCCGAGGTCCGCGACCTTTCCGGTAAGTATCTTGTCCCTGGCCTGGTGGACATGCACGTCCACCTGCGCGAGCCCGGCTACGAGGTCAAAGAGGACATCGAGAGCGGCACCCGCGCAGCTGCCAAGGGCGGCTTCACTGGCGTGTGCGCCATGCCCAACACCGACCCCGTTACCGATAACGGTACCGTTGTTGAGTTCGTCAAGTCCCGCGCTGCCGAGGTCGGCCACTGCCGCGTCTATCCTTCTGGCGCCATGACCCGCGGTCTTAAGGGCGAGGCTATGTCCGAGATGGGCGATATGGTCGCCCACGGCGCCGTCGCCTTCACCGACGACGGTCGCGGCGTGCAGGGTGCAGGCATGCTCCGTCGCTGCATGGACTACGGCAAGATGTTCGGCAAGGTCTTCATGAGCCATTGCCAGGACGAGGACCTGGTCGGCCACGGCCAGATCAACGAGGGCAAGGTTTCGACTCGTCTGGCCCTCGAGGGCTGGCCGGCTGCCGGCGAGGAGCTCCAGATCGCCCGCGACATCGAGATCGCCAAACTGACCGGTGCCAAGCTGCACATCCAGCACATCTCCACCGCCCATGGCCTGGAGCTCGTGCGTGCCGGCAAGGCCGCTGGCGTTCAGGTTACCTGCGAGGCCACCCCGCATCACATGTTCCTGACCGAGAACGACCTGGACGAGACCTACAACACCTCGCTCAAGGTTAACCCGCCGCTGCGTACCGACGAGGATGCCGAGGCCATCCGCCAGGGTGTCATCGACGGCACCGTCGACGTCATCGTCACCGATCACGCTCCCCACACGCCGTGGGAGAAAGCCCGTGAGTTCGAGCTCGCGCCCTTTGGCATGATCGGCCTCGAGACCTCGCTGTCGCTCGTGCTCACCGAGCTGGTCAACACGGGCAAGATGGGTATGGGCCGCATGGTCGAGCTCATGGCTATTAAGCCGCGTGAGATCCTGGGCCTCGACCAGGTTCAGGTCAAGGCGGGCTCTGTTGCCGACCTGACCGTCTTCGACGCGTCTGTCACCTGGACGGTCGGCGAGGACGGTTACGAGTCGCGCGCCGAGAACTCCGGTTTTGCCGGCCGCACGCTCACCGGTCGTGCCACCGATGTGTTTGTCGGCGGTAAACAGACGCTTGCCGACGGCTGCATCTGCTAGCATAGCCTTATCGCTTTTGCGCGCGGTGCCCTTGCGGTGCCGCGCTTTCTGTTCGTTTGGTCCATGCAACTGCATGGGGGATTGGAGCGTCTATGCCCACACCTTCCACTGCACGCATGCACGACTTCGAGGTCGTCTCGAACCAGGAGATCGCCGACGGCATCTTCTCGCTCGTTATTTCGGCCCCCAAGCTTGCAAGTGCGCTCAAGCCCGGTCAGTTTGTGAACATCGCCGTGCCCGGCGATGCCTCTTCGCTGCTTCGCGTGCCCTTGAGCTTCTATCGCTCTGACGCCGAGGCCGGTACCGTCGAGCTGTGGTACGCCGTCGTGGGCGACGACACCCGTCGTCTGTCGCAGATGGGCCCCGGCTCCAAGTCCAACCTGTTGGGCCCTGGCGGCCGCGGCTGGCTGGTACCCGAGGGCACCAGGAAGGCGCTGCTCGTGGCGGGCGGCATCGGTGTTCCGCCCGTGCTGTGCCTCGCTGGCATGCTTGCCGAGCAGGGCGTGGCCGTTGACGTGTGCCTGGGTTTTGGCACCGCGTCCAAGGTCGTGGGCGTCGATGAGTTCCGCGCGCTGGGAGCCACGGTCAACGTGTGCACCGACGACGGCTCGTTGGGTACGCACGGCTTATGCACCGATCCTGCCGCTGAGCTGCTCGGCAAGGGCGGTTACGACTACGTCGCCAGCTGTGGTCCCGCCGTTATGATGAAGAAAGTCGCCGCCGCTGCCGCCGAGGCCGGCGCGTACTGCGAGGTGTCGCTCGAGCGCATGATGAGCTGCGGCTTTGGTGCCTGCAACACCTGCAATGTCGAGACGGTCGACGGTATGAAGGGTGCCTGCATGTGCGGCCCCGTGTTTGATGCTTCCAAGGTGGTGGTCTTCTAGTGGGTACCGTGAACATGTCCGTCGATTTCGGCGGCGTCAAGATGCAGAACCCCATCAACACCGCAGCCGGTACCTTTGGCTACGGTTGGCAGTTCCAGAACTTCTTTGATGTCTCCCAGCTGGGTGCCATCACCACCAAGGGTTGCGCTGCCGAGCCCTGGCCCGGCAATCCCGCACCCCGCATGGCCGAGATCCCCGGCGGCATGATCAATTCCGTGGGCCTGCAGAACCCCGGTGTGGCCGCTTTCGCCCGCGAGTCCGGTCCGTGGCTCGAGCAGCTCTCCAAGGACGGTTGCCAGGTCATCTGCCAGGTTGCCGGTCACTCCGTTGATGAGTTCGTGCGCGCGCTCGAGATGTATGTCGAGCTGTGTCCCTGGGCTGCCGGCTATGAGATCAACGTGAGCTGCCCCAACATTGCCGCCGGCGGTGCCGCCATGGGCTCCACGCCCGAGGGCGCCTCTTCCGTTATGGCTGCCTGCCGCAAGGTGACCGATAAGCCGCTGTTCGTTAAGATGGCTCCGGTCAACGTCGCCGAGATCGCCCGCGCCCTCGAGGCTGCCGGCGCCGACGGCCTTTCGGTCATCAACTCCATCCAGGGCATGGCCATTGACGTGCACACCCGCAAGTCCCGTGTGGCCAAGCCCAAGGGCGGCCTTTCGGGCCCGCTGTGCCACCACATCGCCGTGCGCATGGTCTGGGAGGTCGCCCAGGCCGTCGATATCCCCATCAACGGTGTCGGTGGTGTCATGACCGGCGAGGATGCGGCCGAGTTTATCCTGGCCGGCGCCACCTGCGTGTCGGTCGGCATGGCCAACTTCGTCGACCCGTGTGCTTCGCTTAAGATCGCGCACGAGCTCGAGGCCTGGGCGGAGTCCCAGGGCGTAAAGGACATCAACGAGCTGGTAGGTGCGTTCGAATGCTAGAGACCGATGCCCGCGACCGTGTTATCGTCGCCCTCGACTGCGACCGTGAGCGTGCACTCGAGCTCGCCCACGAGCTTTCGGGCCATGCCGCCTGGCTCAAGGTGGGCATGACGCTCTATTACGCCGAGGGTCCCGAGATCGTCAAGACGTTCAAGGATTTGGGCTTTAAGGTCTTCCTCGACCTCAAGTTCCATGACATTCCGCATCAGGTGCGCGGTGCCGCTCGCTCGGCCTCGCTTGCCGGTGCCGACCTGCTCTCGGTCCACGGCTTGGGTTCGGGCGCCATGCTCGCTGCCTGCCGCGAGGGTGCCGAGGAGGCGCGCGAGGACCGCGCCAAGCTCGTCGCCATCACCGTACTTACGAGCATGAATCAGGATGCGCTGGCGGAGATCGGCGTCGAGTCGCCCGTGGCCGAGGAGGCCGCTCGCCTGGCAAAGCTCGCTCAGGCCAACGGCATCGACGGTATCGTGTGCTCGCCGATGGAGGCTCACGACATGCGTGAGCTACTCGGCCCCGACGCGCTGATCGTGACTCCGGGTGTGCGTCCGGTGGGTGCCGCCCTGGGCGATCAATCCCGTGTGGCGACACCTTCCCAGGCTATCGAGCGCGGTGCGAGCCACATCGTGGTGGGCCGTCCTATTACCGGCTCCGACGATCCGGTTGCGGCCTTTGACGCCATCGTCGCCGAGCTGGTCGAAAACGTCGCGTAAAAGATTCCCTCAAGTCACCACTTTTGGGTCTTATTAGCACAAATTAGCCCTTGTGCCTGCGAAAACTTTCCCATCCTTTGTGTGGAATCACAGGTCAGGGGCTCAACTTTGACCTCCGTATATTGCACTTTTCGCAGGTATCGTCTAACCTATGGAGCCGTCGATTGGGCATTTAGTGCGTTTGACGTGCTAAAATACCAATTATTGCATCAGATATAACCCAACTATTTGGAGGTTCGAATGGCACTCCCTCAGCTTACCGACGAGCAGCGTAAGCAGGCTCTTGAGAAGGCTGCCGCCGCACGTCACGCCCGCGCTGAGCTTCGCGAGCAGATCAAGAAGGGCGAGAAGTCTCTCGAGTCCGTGCTCAACTCTGATGACCCCATCGCTTCCCGCATGAAGGTTTCCACCCTCATCGAGTCTCTGCCCGGTTATGGCAAGGCCAAGGCCGCCAAGATCATGGAGGAGCTCGGCATCTCCGCTACCCGTCGCGTCCAGGGCCTCGGCGTCCGTCAGCGCGAGCAGCTCCTCGAGCAGCTGACCAAATAAGTGAGCGCTCAGGATTCAAAGCTCTTTGTGATTTCTGGACCGTCAGGTGCAGGCAAGGGCACGCTCGTCACTCGTGTGCGCGAGCGCCGCTCGAACCTGGGCCTGACGGTTTCGGCTACCACGCGAGCGCCACGTAAAGGTGAGGTCGACGGCGTCAACTACTTTTTCCTGACGCGCGAGGAGTTCGACCGCCGCGTGGCAAACGGTGAGTTTGTTGAGTGGGCCGAGGTCCACGGTAACTGCTACGGTACGTTGGTGAGCGAGGTCGCATCCAAGCTCGCCTCTGGTTCGTCTCTGATCTTGGAGATTGACGTCCAGGGTGCCCTGCAGGTCAAGGAGCGTTTCCCCGAGGCCGTGTTGATCTTTATCAAGCCGCCTTCGCTTGAGGTGTTACGCGATCGCCTGGTCGGTCGCGGTACCGAGACGCCCGAGACGATCGAGCTGCGCATGGCAAACGCCGCCGATGAACTTGCCCTTGCCGACCGCTACGACGACGTCGTGGTGAATGACGATCTCGACCGCGCGACCGATGAGCTCGTTCGCGTTCTCGATATGCATGAAAGGATCTGAGGTCCGTGTCCGTTGTAAAGCCTTGTATTGACGATCTTCTGGAGAAGACCGATCACAACCGCTTCCTGCTCGCCTCGCTTGCCTCCAAGCGCGCCTGCGACATTAACAGCATGCTGCGCGGCCAGCACAACCGCGTGCTTGCCGTTCAGGATGTCGATGACATTACCATTGGCCTCTCCGGCGCCGATACCATCTCGATGGCTATGGACGAGATTGTCGACGGCGATATCTCCTACGACGAGGCTCGTTACAAGAAGGCGCTCGGCCACAAGGTTGCTGAAGCCTAAATGGCAGCTCGCGTCTGCCTGGTCCACTATCACGAGGTTGGACTGAAGGGCAAGAACCGCGCACATTTTGAGCATATCCTCATGGATAACATCAAGGCGGCCTTGGCCGCCTTTTCCGTGAATGCCGTGTCTCGAATTTCCGGTTATATCCTCGTGACCTTTAACGAGCATCAGGCCGACGAGGCGGCGCGTGTCATTCGCACCGTCCCCGGCGTTGCCCGCGTGTCCCTGGCATATCACACCAACCGCGACCCGCAGGAGTACTGCGCCGCCGCCGTGAAGGCGCTGCGCGAGTTTGGTCCTTTCCATTCGTTTAAGGTGCATGCCAAACGCTCTAACACCGACTACGAGCTCACCTCGATTGATATCAATCGTCAGGTTGGCGAGGTACTGTGCGAGGCCTTCCCTGATAAAAAGGTCCAGATGCACGACCCCGACGCGATGGTGCACGTACTCGTGGTCCAGGGTAGCGTTTACGTGTATGCGCACTCCGAGCGCGGCGTGGGCGGTCTGCCGGTGGGTTCCGCCGGCAAGGTTGTGACGCTTCTGTCGTCGGGCATCGATTCTCCGGTGGCGACCTGGATGCTCGCGCGTCGCGGCGCGGTGTGCGTGCCGGTACATTTCTCCGGTCGTCCGCAGACACCCGATACGAGCGAGTATTTGGTGCAGGACATTATCCGTGCGCTTGCGCCGGGCGTCCAGATCGGCCGCCTGTACGTGGTGCCGTTTGGCGATTGCCAGCGTGAGATTTCCGTCACCTGCCCCAGCAACCTGCGCGTGATCATGTATCGCCGCATTATGTATTCGGTTGCCGAGCGCATTGCGCATATCGAGGGCGCCAAGGCTATCGTGACCGGTGAATCGCTCGGTCAGGTTGCCTCCCAGACGCTCGAGAACATTATGGCCGTCAACGAGGCCGTCAAGATCCCCGTGTTCCGCCCGCTGATCGGTTCGGACAAGCAGGAGATCATCGCGCGTGCCGAGGAAATCGGCACCTTCGATATCTCGACCGAGGCTGCTCCCGATTGCTGCACGCTCTTTATGCCGCGCCGCCCCGAGACGCACGCAAAACTCGATGCCGTGCATGAGGCGTGGGAGCTGTTCGATCACGAGGAGATGATTGAGCGCTTGCTCAAACAGACCGAGTACATCGACTTCGAGAGCAACACGTACAGGGCCCCTAAGACCTTAAAACGTAAACATCCTCAGCTTGCTCCACGTGAGATTTACCAAGATCACGAATAATGTTGTGTATAGACCGGCGGTGCATTTGCATCGTCGGTCTTAATCTGCCTGGTCATTAGGCGATAAACGGTTCATTTGTCGACGTGTATCTGAATAAATGGACACTATCCTGCAAGGTTTTGGTCAGCTTTTGGTTTGACTTCGATAACCGGTGTGGGCGTGCGGAGGCTACGGCGCTCGTTTCCTGACACGATGGTGTTGGGAGGTGTTTGCTATGGCGCAACGCGAGCAACACGAACGGGTTAAACGGATGGACCGCTGGGCAGAAAAGCTGCTCGGCCATAAGGCGATGGTCGTGGCGATTCTGATTGTCATTGCCGCCGCGAGCGGCTTGGCGATGGCAAGTTTTGGTAGCCGCTCCAGCGGCGTGTCGTTTGAGCGTGGTGATGAGGCGGGCGCCTCGGATGTGCGCGGGGCCGGGGATGGGTTACCTGATGATGCCGATGAGTCGTCTGCCAAGAGTTCTTCTGCTGCTGAGGTGTACGTCGATGTCGATGGCGCCGTTGCGAGGCCTGGCGTGTACCGGCTCAAAGACGGAGCGCGGGTGTCCCAAGCGATCGATGCCGCCGGTGGGCTTACGGCTGAGGCGGATGTGACAGGGCTTAATCGTGCGTCCAAGATCACAGATGGTCAAAAGATCTATGTTCCGATGGTGGGGGAGCAACAAGCGGCTGCGGCGGTCGGCGGGGTCGATAGCGGTGCTGCCATGACTGCTGGTGCGGGGTCTTCGTCGGGGCTTGTGAATATCAATACGGCAAGTGCGGCGGAACTGCAGACGCTTTCGGGCATCGGGCCTTCTACGGCCCAGTCGATTATCGATGAGCGGACTCAAAACGGGGCCTTTGCCTCGGTCGATGACCTCATGCGCGTATCGGGGATCGGTGAGAAAAAGCTCGCCAAAATTAAAGATTGCATCTGCGTATGAGTGTGTCCGAGTGCGAGCATGTGATGCCGCCGCGGCCCCTGATGCCGTGGACGATGGCCCTTTGTTCTGGCTTGTGTGCGAGCTGCGGCCTGGTGCTTAACGTGGCAGCCGATTTGCTGCTGGGAGAGCGGGCAGCGCCCGTCACATTGCTTATGGCCATTCCCGTTGCGGCTGCCGCGTGCATCGTATTGGCTCGGTTTTGTATGCGTCTTGTGCGGTGGAGGCGATGGCTGTATGCCGCGGCCCTCGGCCTCCTGGCGGGAGCGGTCGTGTCCGCGGGTTGGGCGATAGGGGCGCTGCGTGCTTCGACGGCACTGGATAATCGAGCTGCGAGCAGTCTCGAGTTTGTTGTACAGGGTGACCCATCCATCAATGACGGGACGTACTCCTATACCTGTGATTCATATGCGGGTGGAAAGCGCTTGGGCGAGATACGGCTGTCGTGTGACCGTGATCTCGGCGCCGGTTCGCATGTGCATGCTATCGGTCGAATTTCGCGTTTTGAGAATGATGCGTATGGGCGCTCGCGCGTGCTTCGGGGCGAGCTTCGAAAAGTTAAGGTCATCCGGTTGGTATCGGTTGACGAAGGCTTTCCGGGGCCGTTGCCCTGGCTGCGAAACGAGCTCCTTGCCACTATCGCGCCCGAGACCGATCCGGCGCGCTCGCTCATTGCCGGCGTTGTCTGCGGACGCTCCTCCGAGCTGCGTGCTCAGCCGGCGGGCGATTTGTTTTCGGTAACGGGCACCGCACATCTTATCGCCGTCTCGGGCAGCCATCTTGCCATCGTTGGGTTTGTGATTGAGAGCGCCCTGCAAAAGACTCGCCTCTCTCGTGGGCTGCAGAGAGGGCTGTTGGTGCTGGCCCTCGCTGCCTATGCCGTCTTTACGGGCGCTTCGCCCTCGGCCGTGCGCGCGTGCTGTATGGTGGCGGTGACGCTTATCGTCAACGGCGCCGGACGTCGTCGGCATGGCCTTTCGGCTCTATTTTTGACCATGACAATCTTTATGTTGCTGCGGCCGACAGTATTGTTCGAGATGGGTTTTCAGCTATCGTGCGCCAGTGTTTTTGCCATCCTTTGTTTTTGCCCCTACGCTACCTACGCCTTGGGCGAGCTGAGCGTGCCATCGGGGGTTGCCAGTATTTTGTCCGTCACGCTGTGCTCGCAGATCGCGACACTTCCCGTAACCATTCCCGCATTTGGGATGTTTTCGCTCATTGCCCCGCTTGCCAATGCCGTGATCGGTCCGGTGATAAGCGTTCTGCTCGCATCTTCGGTTGTGCTGGTGCCTTGCTCGCTTGTGCCGCTCTTGCGCCACGGGGCGCTTGTGGTGCCCATGGCTATCGCTCGCTGTGCCCTGTTCTTTGAGCAGCTCTTTGCTGCCGTTCCGGGCGCATCCGTAAGCGTGCCGCCCGATACGCCCTTGGTATACGTGGTGCCTTTTTCGCTGGTGGTCCTCTTGGTTTTGTGGCCACGCCCCAGCGCGCGGCCCATGGCGGTGGGGCTGCTGTGTTTGATGCTTGCAGCGGGCGTTCCGTATGTCTATTGGGATCGATGTGCGCCGCCTTCGGTGACAGTCCTTGATGTTGGCCAGGCCGATGCGATTCTGGTTCGTCAGGGTGGCGCCGTGGCGCTCGTCGACTGTGGGCTCGACGCGCGCGTGGTGTCGGCGTTGGTTCGCAATAACGTCCACCATATCGACGCCGTCTTCGTGACGCATTGGGATGAAGACCATTGGGGCGGTCTTCCCGACGTACTCGATCGGTTTTCGGTAGGAACCATTGCGGTTGCGGCGGATGCGCTGGGCAGCGCGCCTGCTGAGGTTCTGAATCGCCCAAGCGTCACGTATCGGCAGGTGGCTCGCGGAGACACAGTCGATATCGGCGCATTTCGGGCTCGTGTGATGTGGCCGTTTGATACGGTTGACGGTGAGGGCAATGAGGACTCGCTTGTCTTGCTGCTCTCCTATGCTCAGGAAGGCAAAAGCCTGCGTATGCTCCTCACCGGTGATGCCGAGCTCGATCAGGAGTGCGAGTTTGTACAGGAGGTGGGTGATATCGATGTGCTCAAGCTGGGGCATCACGGCTCAAAAGATTCTGTCGATACAGACCTGCTGGAAACCCTTAAGCCCGAGCTCTCTATTGCGAGCGCGGGCGAGGGCAACCGCTACGGCCATCCATCCGATGCCTGCATCGATGCCGTTAGCGATGCGGGCGGCGCGTTCGCATGCACTATCGAGAGAGGCGACATTACCGTCTCGCCGACTGCGGCCGGTTTTGCCATGCGATGTCAGCGACCGTGATGCTGCCGTTGGCGCGGGACCAACCCGTGGGATAGAATGGCACGGTACGAACAGGAGAGCCTGCGGGAGGGGGCGCGATGTCTGAAACCGGTCTGCTGCCGGCATATCTGATCGTCGGTACCGACGGAGTCAAGCGCGACCACGCCGTCTCGCGTATGAAAGCACGTCTGGAAAAGTCGGGTATGGTCGAGTTCAACCTCGACGAGCGCGACATGACCAAGGACCCCGATATCGAGTCCATTATCGGATCGCTCAACACTTTTCCCATGGGCAGCGAGTTTCGCTTGGTAATCCTTGACGGCTGCTCAAAGCTCGCCAAGGCGGTCTCGGAGCCGCTTGTCGAGTATTTAGCGAGTCCAAGCCCCACAACGGTCTGTCTCATCATCGCCGACTCGCTTGCCAAGAACACGCGCCTGTATAAGGCGATCGCCAAGATCGACAAGAAGGCCGTGATCGATTGCTCCGGCACCAAGCGCTGGGAGCTACCGCGCCGCGTGCAGCAGATGGCGACGCAGCACGGCAAGTCGATCTCGACGGCGGCCGCCGAGGAACTCGTCTCGCGTTCGGGTGAAAACACTCGCATGCTCGATAACGACTTGGCCAAGCTTGCCCAGATGGTCGATGCGCCGCAAATTGAGCTTGCCGATGTGGAACGCTGGATCGTGCGCACGGCCGAAGTTCAGCCCTGGGATTTTCTCAACGCTGTCTCGGCTCGTGATATGCGCCGCTCGCTTGAGCTCTTTGGGCTGCTACCCGCCAAGAGCTATGTGTGGACCTACACGCTGCTGTGCGGACGCATTCGCGAGCTTATCGTCGCCAAGGCGCTCGATGCGCGTGGGCAGGGTCGCGAGCTTGCCGCGACGCTCAAGCTTCAACCCTGGCAGGTTAAGAATCACCTGACCTGGGCACGCCGCTTTTCGATGGCGGAGCTCGTCGCGGCGCTCGAGGGCGCGGTCGATGTTGAGCTCGCTCTTAAGGGTTCGGCCGATTCTCAGAACGCGCTTTTGCTCTGGATTACGAACATCTTGAGAAAATCGTGATGATACCTGTCTATTTGACAAATTCGTTCTATCCCTTTGAGGGGGAGCGTGCTATAGTAGGCGCTTGCATGACCTCACCGTGTCTCAGAGGTGTCATACATTTTTTGCAAGGAACTCGAAAGGAACTCCAGAAGTGGCAAACATCAAGTCTCAGAAGAAGCGTATCCGCACCAATGAGGCAGCTCGCATGCGTAACAAGGCTGTCAAGTCCGAGCTCAAGACGCTGACCAAGCACGTCCAGTCCGCCGTCGCCGAGGGCGACGCCGAGAAGGCCCAGGCTGCCCTCAAGACCGTCACCAAGCGTCTCGACATGGCTGCCGCCAAGCATGTTATCCACAAGAACCAGGCTTCCAACCGCAAGTCCGGTCTTGCCAAGCTCGTGAACAGCATCAACGCCTAAGTTGTAAATTTCACACCACACAGATTACGCGCATAAATGGAGCCTGTTTTATGGAACAGGCTCCATTTTTTGTACCGCTCGGGTAAGATAGTCCGCATGAATACTTCAATTGACATTTCCCACATCCGCAACTTCTCGATCGTTGCGCACATCGACCATGGCAAGTCCACGATCAGTGATCGCATCCTCGAGCTCACCCATACCGTCGACGAGCGCGACATGGAATCGCAGCTGCTCGACACCATGGATATCGAGCGCGAGCGCGGCATCACGATCAAGTCCAATGCCGTTCGCGTTTCCTATGACGCCGACGATGGCGAGACGTATCAGTTCAACCTGATCGATACGCCGGGCCACGTGGACTTCACCTACGAGGTCTCGCGTTCGCTTGCCGCTTGCGAGGGTGCGGTGCTCGTCGTCGACGCCACGCAGGGCGTTGAGGCGCAGACCGTCTCCAACGCGACGCTCGCCATGAACGCCAACCTGGATATCGTGCCCGCTATCAACAAGATCGACTTGCCGTCGGCACACCCCGACGAGGTTAAGACCGAGATCGAGGATGACCTTGCGATTCCTGCCGACGATGCCGTATGCGTATCGGGCAAGACCGGCGAGGGCATCCATGATCTGCTGGAGTCCATCGTCTTTTTGATCTCACCGCCCAAGGGCGATGCGACGGCGCCGCTCAAGGCGCTCATCCTGGATTCGTATTTTGACGAGTACCGCGGTGTCGTCGCCACGGTCCGCGTCTTTGACGGCTCCATCAAGAAGGGCGATACCCTGCGCATGATGCAGGCCGAGGGCGACTTTTTGGTCGATGGCGTGGGCGTCAAGCGTCCCGCCGAGACTCCGGTCGACGCGCTGACGGTCGGTGAGGTGGGCTACGTGGTCACGGGCCTGAAGGACCCTGAGGCCGTTCGCGTGGGCGATACCCTCACGTGGGCGTCGAATCCCTGCCCTGAGCCGCTTCCCGGTTACCGTGAGGCCAAGCCCATGGTCTATACGGGCTTGTTCCCGATCGACAACAAGGATTACGAGAACCTGCGTGACGCTCTCGATAAGCTGCATGTCAACGACCCGTCGTTGGTGTGGGAGCCCGAGACCTCGGTGGCGCTCGGCTTTGGCTTCCGCGTTGGCTTCTTGGGCCTGCTGCATATGGAGGTCGTCAAGGAGCGTCTGGAGCGCGAGTTCAACCTGGACCTCATCGCCACGAGCCCTTCGGTGGACTACCACGTCTACAAGACCGACGGCGCGATGATTGATGTCCGCAGCCCGCAGGATCTGCCCGAGGCTACGCGCATCGAGCGCATTGAGGAGCCCTACCTCAAGGCCAAGATTATCTGCCCGCCCGAGTATACGGGAGCCGTCATGCAGCTCGCTATCGAGCACCGCGGCATTACGACCGACATGATCCACCTCACGAGCAAATCGGTCGAGATGCGCTTCGACATGCCGCTCGCCGAACTCATCCTTGACTTCTTTGACCAGCTCAAGAGCCGCACCAAGGGCTATGCGTCGCTCGACTATGAGTTCAACGAGTATCGTCCCTCCGAGCTCGTCAAGCTCGATATCCTGCTTTCGGGCGACGAGGTGGACGCGCTTTCGTTTATCGTGCACAAGGACAAGGCCTATGGCCTGGCCCGCGGGTTGTGCGACAAGCTTAAGGAAATTATTCCGCGCCAGCTGTTCGAGGTGCCCATTCAGGGTGCCATCGGCAACAAGATCATTGCCCGCTCGACCGTCAAGGCGCGCCGCAAGGACGTTTTGGCCAAGTGCTATGGCGGCGATATCTCGCGTAAGCGCAAGCTGCTCGAGAAGCAGAAAGAGGGCAAGAAGCGCATGAAGGCCATCGGTTCGGTCGAGGTCCCGCAAGAGGCCTTTATGGCGATCCTCAAGGTGGACGAGTAGTTCCATGGCGCTTTCTGAATACAGTACGCGGCTGCTGGGTGCCTATGCCGAGCAGCCGTTCCTTATGGCTCCCATGGCCGGCGTGACCGATCCCGCCTATCGCATCATGTGCCGACGCCGCGGCGCCAATCTTGCCTATAGCGAGATGGTGAGCGTGGCGGGCCTTGCCTATGCCAGCAATAAGACGTGGCGCCTGGTGCTGCCGGCAGACGAGGAGCGGCAGATCTGCGTACAGCTCTTTGGCTCCAAGCCCGATCAATTTGCGAGTGCCGTCGCTGCCGTCGAGGAGCGTGTGGGCGATCGCCTGTCGCTGATCGATATCAACATGGCCTGCCCGGCTCGCAAGGTCGTCACCAAAGGCGAGGGCTCGGCGCTCATGCGCACGCCCGAGCTGGCCGAAAAGATCGTCGAGGCGGCGGTGGGCGCGGCGCACGTGCCCGTGACCGTTAAGATCCGCAAAGGCTTTTACGCCGAAGATCGCAATGCCGCGACGTTTGCCCAGATGCTCGAGGGGGCGGGCGCCGCTGCTGTGGCGGTGCATGGTCGCTGTGCCACGCAGCTCTATACGGGTCAGGCCGATTGGTCGGTCGTCGATGAGGTGGCCGATGCCGTCGAGATTCCCGTTATCGGTTCGGGCGACGTGTTCTCGGCCGAGGATGCCGCGGAGCATCTGCGCAACTCGGGTGCCAGCGCGGTGTTTATCGCACGCGGTATCTACGGTAATCCCTGGGTCTTTGGTGATGCTCGCGCCCTTGCGCTCAATGGCGTACAGGTGCCGGTGCGCAGCTCTGTCGAGCGCCTGGACGCCCTGCGCGAGCATCTCACGCTGACGCATGAGCTTCTGCCGCTCATGTCTCGTGCCCGTACGTATGCAAGCTGGTATCTAAAGGGCATGCCCCATGCTGCCGCCTGGCGTGCCCAGGTGGTGCGTTGCTCCACATATGAGGAGTTCATGGCATTGGTCGATGATATCGAGCACGATGTGGTGGCCTGCGAGGCCGCACTTGCCGCTGGCGAGTCGGTGCCCGCTCATCCGCTGGAGGCCTAACGGTGGCCGTTACCGCGCTGTACGTGCATGTGCCGTTTTGCGCTCAAAAGTGTCGGTACTGCGACTTTGACTCACGCAGCTTTGCTCCGTGCGACCTGAGCGCTGCGCTCGATGCCTATTTTGAGCAGCTGTATACGCGCCTAGATGCCTTTGGAGACACCGGGGCGCTTGCGCAAGTCCGCACCGTCTATGTTGGCGGCGGCACACCGTCGCTGGCGGGAGAGCGTCTGGTGGAGCTTGCCCGGCGTATTTGCATGTGGTGCAAGCCCGTTGAGTTTACCTGCGAAGCTAATCCTGAGTCGCTGACCGCCGAGCTTGCCGCTGCGCTTACCAAGGTTGGTGTCACACGTGTCTCTCTGGGTGTGCAAACGCTCGATAATGCCGAACTTACCGCCATCGGCCGTATTCACGATGCCGATCGGGCGCTCGCTGCCATCACGACGGTTAAGGACGCTGGACTCGATGTGTCGTGCGACCTTATGTGCGGCCTTCCCGGGCAGACCGCAGCGAGTTGGAAGCGCACGCTCGATGGCATGTTGACAGCGGCGCCGCATCATGTGTCGGTGTACCCGCTCACGCTCGAGGAAGGCACGCCGCTCTACCGCATGGCGTTCTGCGACGAGTCGCTCGAGCCCGACGAGGATTTTCAGGCTGCGTGCATGGAAGCGGCGCGTGAGCGTCTGGGTGCGGCCGGCTATCACCCGTATGAGGTGGCAAGCTATGCACTCGACGATCATGAGTGCTCGCATAACATCGCCTATTGGACCGGACGGGGCTATCTGGGCCTGGGTCGCTCTGCCGCCGGTATGCTCGACGCTGAGGATTTCGATCGCTTGGCCGGGCTTTATCCCGACGTGCCCGCTCGCGGCGATGCTTATCGCGTGCGCTTGGTGCAACGCGACGATGCCGCGACGACGTTTGATGCCGAGTATCTGTCACGGCGCGAGGCGGCGGCGGAGGATTTGATGCTTGCCTGTCGCATGACGCGTGGCATTGGGCCCGACCTGTTGGTTCGCTCGGCAAGCGTGATTCCTGCAGACGAGCTGGCGGCGTCCTGTGACCGTGCGCTCGAGTTGGGCCTTGCCACCTGGGTACCCATTGATGTCGAGGGGCATGCGGGGCGCATCACCTCAAAAGATGTTGTAGCAGGTCGCGCCCGCGCCCGTTTAGCGCCCACCCACTTGGGCTGGCTCGATGGAAATATGCTGTTCGAGCTGTTTTGGGGTCTAGCTTAGGCCGCTCGGGTAGAATTACCGCAATATATACGCTGCTGTGAGCAGGAGGTTGCCGCGCATGGCGACGATGAACGAAAAAGATTACTACGAGATCTTGGGTGTCTCCAAGGACGCCACCTCGCGTGATATCCAGAAGGCCTTTCAGCAAAAGGCCCGCAAGCTCCATCCGGACGTCAACAAAGAGCCGGATGCCGAGGAAAAGTTTAAAGAGGTTTCCGAGGCCTATGCCGTGCTTTCGGACGAGCAGAAGCGCGCGCGCTATGATGCCATGCGCTCGGGCAATCCCTTCGCCGGCGCTCCTTCTGCTTCGCCCTATGGCGGCGGCTACGCCGGCAGCGCAGGCTATGGCAATCCCTTTGAGGGCGGCTTTCCCTTTGGTGGCGCCTGGGGCCAGCAGCGTCGCAGCCAGGCTGCCTATAATCCCGAGAACGGCGCCAACGTGGTCGTCGATATTAAGCTCGACGCCAAGGAGGCCAAGGGCGGTGCCCGCAAGACCGTCCGCTATACCCGCTTCGATACCTGTGGTCATTGCGGAGGCTCGGGCTCTGTCTCGTCCGAGCATGCACATACCTGTCCGAGCTGCGGCGGTCGCGGCCACATCGACGTCGACCTGTCCTTCCTGTTTGGTGCCGGCACGTTCCAGTCGGTCTGCCCCGAGTGCGGCGGTTCCGGTAAGGTCGTCGCCGACCCCTGCCCCGATTGCGGTGGCAGCGGGCGGACCCGTGTGACCTCCGAGCAGACGATTGAGTTTCCTGCCGGCACGCATGATGGTGACGAGATCCATATTGACGGCATGGGTCACGCCGGCACCAACGGTGCCTCGGGCGGCGATTTGGTCGGGCGCGCCCATGTCGAGGCCGAACGCCTGGAGGGCAAGGCTCGTACCGGTTTTTACCTGATGGGCATCGTGGCGCCTTTTTTGGTGCTTTCGGCCATCTCGGGCGTGTTCTCGGCCTTTGCCATGATGTGCTTTGTTCCGTTTGCCATGGGCTTGTTCATGGTGCTCTCGGACGGCGTGCTTCACCGCAGCCTGCTGTGGTGGAAGCGCGGCGCGATGCAGTTTGCCAACGGTTTTGCCAACGGATTTATGTTCGCGCTCGTGTCGGTTTGGTTTGCGAGCTGCTCGCAACGTGCCATGCTTTCGCCCTACGCAATGCAATAACATCAAACCCCTTGTTTGCGGTCGGCCCAGCTTGGGTATAGGACGCACTGTGACAATAATGAAAGTCGGAAGGATTCGGTCGTGTCGGAAAATAGGGATTACTACGAGGTACTTGGCGTCGACAAGGATGCCGACGCGCGGACGATTAAGCGCGCGTTTCTAAAGAAGGCCCGTATCGTACACCCGGACGTTTCGGACGACCCCGATGCCGAGGCCAAGTTCAAAGAGCTCAACGAGGCATATTCCGTTCTTTCCGACGAGCAGAAGCGTGCAAACTACGATCGCTACGGTTCGCCCGACGGCCCCGGTGGCTCCGGCTATGTCGACATTAACGATATCTTTGGCGGCATGGGCATGGACGACCTCTTTTCGTCGTTCTTTGGCGGCGGTGCCGGCGGTGGCGCCCGAAATCGCCGCGAGCGTCGTCGCGGCCGCGATATGGCCATCTCCCTTTCGGTGACCCTTGAGGAGGCGGCGCTCGGTTGCAAAAAGACGATCAGCTATGACCGCCTTGCCCCCTGTGATGATTGCAATGGCACTGGTAGGGCGGAGGGTGCGGCCGAAAAGCAGTGCAGCCGTTGCCACGGCACGGGCTATGTCACGACGGTCCAGCGCTCGTTCCTGGGTCAGGTTCAGTCCTCTTCGCCCTGCCCCGACTGCCATGGCGAAGGCACGGTCATCGACCATCCCTGCGAGACCTGCGACGGTCAGGGCCGCACGCCTTCGCATGAAAAGATCGACATCGATATCCCTGCCGGCGTCTCGACCGGTCGCCAGCTGCGCGTGAGCGGCTTTGGCGAGGCAGGCCTTCGTGGTGAGCCCTCGGGCGACCTGATCGTCAACGTGCGCGTCGCCGATCACGAGCGTTTTAAACGCAACGGCGACGACCTGTACCTCGTGAGCGATATCTCGATTGCGCAGGCTGCACTCGGCTGCGAGATTAAGGTTGAGGGCATTTTGCCCGACGAGGTCGTCAAGGTGTGCGTCCCCGCCGGTACGCAGTACGGCGACACCGTGAGTGTCAACAACTACGGTATGCCCCGCATCGGCGGTGGCGGCTCGCGTGGACGCTTGATCGTTCAGCTGCGCGTGCTCGTCCCCACGAACCTTTCCGCCAAGCAGCGCGAGCTGCTCGAGGCTTTCGCCGCCGAGTCGGGCGACGATGTCGCTTCCGGCAAGAAATCGGTGACCGATCGCATTAAGAGCGCTCTCGACGACATCCTCGATTAAGGAGCCCGCGTGCTCGCACCTCATATCTCTGTTGTCAACCTCGGCTGCCGTGTCAACCGGGTTGAGTCCGACCGTATCACTGCCGATCTTATGCGCCTGGGTTTTGCAATGGTGGAGCCTCAGGATGCGGAGCTGATCGTCATTAACACCTGTGCCGTTACGGGTGAGGCCGAGGCCAAGACCCGTAAGGCCGTCCGCCATGCGCTGGCTCATCCAAAAGAGCCCTATGTGGTCGTGACCGGGTGCGTTGTCAATTTGCACCCCGAGGAGCTTCTGGAGCTTTCGGACCGCGTGATCGCGGAGCCGTCTAAGATCGATGTCGCCGAACGCGTCTGCGAGGTGCTGGGCGTTGAGTCCGATAGCGTGGCCGCCTGTAGCGACGGCGATGTGGTCGACGCGCTCGGTCGCTCGCGTCTGGGTGTGAAGATCCAGGACGGCTGCAACCATCGTTGCACCTATTGCATTGTGTGGAAGGCCCGCGGCCCCGAGCGCTCCGTGCCGGTCGAGTCTGTGCTCGAACAAGTTCGTGAGGCTCAGGAGGCCGGCGTGCCCGAGGTGGTGCTGACGGGCGTGAACCTGGGCGCCTACGATGGCAAGAGTGCGACCGACGAACACGTCGAGATCGATGAGCTGCTCGAGGCCATCATGGAGCGTACGTCTATTCCTCATGTGCGCATTTCCTCGGTCGAGCCCATGGATATCTCCGAGCCCCTGCTTAAGGTCATGGCGCGCTATCCGCGGCGCATCGCCCCGTTTTTGCACCTGCCCGTGCAGTCTGGCTGCACGGCGACCCTGCATCGCATGGGCCGTCCCTATAGCGCCGAGGCATTTGAGGAGACGGTGCGTATGATCCGCGCCAACTTGCCTCAGGCGTCCCTTTCGTGCGACGTCATCGTCGGTTTTCCCGGCGAGACGGACGAGGAATTTGAGGAGTCGCTGGCGTTGTGCCGTCGCGTGGGCTTTTCGCGCATGCATGTCTTCCGCTATAGCAAGCGTCCCGGTACCCTTGCTGCCGACATGCCCGACCAGGTGCCGCCCGAGGTTATGGCTGAGCGCAGCCGTCGTATGCGAGCCGCGGCGCAGGAACTCGCCATTGCCGACGCCCGCCGTCGCGTGGGCACCGTCGAGCGTGCCGTGCTCGAGTATGGCGACAACCTGACGCTCGGTTCGTTCCATCATGCCCGTCTTGACGATACCTGCGGACTCACAGCCCCGTGCCTGCTCGATGTTGCTATCATCGGAGTCGATGATTCCGGCTTGGTCCATGCACGCAGGGAGGTTCATGGAAGCCTCGAAGATTAGACTTACCGTTCCCGATGGAATTGATCCCTCGCGCGTTTTGGGTGCCGGCGACGGCGTCCTTCGTGCGCTCGAGAGCTTGGTTCGCGCCCACGTGGTCGCCCGTGGCGACAGTATCGCCGTGTGCGGTGACCCGGACGAGGTCGAGCTCGTGGCGCGCTTTTTCGAGCATGCTTTTCGCGAGGCTGCCGCCGGACGGACGCTGTCTGTCGATGATGTCTCTCGCTGCCTGGCCGTCTTGCGCGACGGTGAGTACGGGGCTACGTCGCTTCGCGATGATGTGCTGCTTTCGTATCGCGGTCGTGCCATTCGCCCCAAGACGCTCGGTCAAAAGCGCTATGTGGATGCCATTCGCTCGCATACCATCACGTTTGGCTTGGGTCCTGCCGGTACCGGTAAGACCTATCTGGCCATGGCACTTGCCGTTGCCGCGCTCAAGCGTCACGAGGTGGGCCGTCTGATCTTGACGCGTCCGGTTGTCGAGGCGGGGGAGAACTTGGGCTTTTTGCCCGGTACCCTCGAGGAAAAGATCGATCCCTACATGCGTCCGCTCTACGACGCCCTTTTTGACATGATGGATCGCGAGCGCACCGATGAGCTTATGGAGCGTGGCGTGATCGAGATCGCCCCGCTTGCCTACATGCGCGGTCGTACGCTGAGCGATGCCTTCGTGGTGCTCGACGAGGCTCAAAATACCACGCCCGAGCAGATGAAGATGTTCCTGACGCGCTTGGGCTTTAACTCCAAGTTTGTGATTACCGGTGACCTGAGCCAGCGTGACTTGGTAGGTCGTCGCGGCGGTCTTGCCGACGTTGAGCAGATTTTGGGTCGTGTCGACGATGTCGCGTTTTCGCACCTCGAGCGTGCCGACGTGGTGCGTCACGCCTTGGTGGGGCGAATCGTCGAGGCATATGATGCTTATGATGACGTGCGCGAGAAACGCGTGCGCGACCGAAAGGAGTCCCGTTGAGTGTATTGATCAGCAACGATGCCGAGCTCGATACGCTGCTTGACGCGCAGGAGGTAGAGCACATCTGCGAGGTCGTGCTTGCTGCCGAGGGCGTTGAGCGAAAAGTCGAGATTTCCCTTTCGTATGTCGATGAGGATGAGATGCACGAGCTCAACCACGAGTGGCGCGGTATCGACCGTACCACCGATGTCCTCTCGTTTGAATGCGACTCGGCCTTTGACGAGGATATCCCAGCCGACGAGACGCTCGAGCTCGGCGATATCATCTTGGCCCCGCAGGTCATTGCCCGTCAGGCCCCCGGCTTTGACAATAGCCCTGCCGATGAGTGCCGCCTGATGCTCGTGCATGGCATGTTGCATTTACTGGGCTACGATCATATCGTGGACGACGAGGCCGAGGTCATGGAGGCCCGCGAGGACGCCATCCTGCGCGATCTGGCGCTCGAGCGCGGCGAGGACCCCAAGCTGGTTCACGTCGGCCCCATCACCAACCATGCCCACGACTAGGAGCCGTCTATGATTCCCGGATCGAACAAGGACCATCCGTCCTTTTTAAAGTCGTTCTCCTACGCCATGGAGGGCTTCGTTACCGCCGTCAAGACCGAGCGTAACATTAAGGTCATGCTCGTGGCGGGTGTGTGCACTGTCATTGCCGGCTGCATCGTGGGGCTCGACATTGCCGAGTGGGCTACGATTATCATTTGCTGCGGCCTGGTGATTCACGGCGAGCTGTGCAACACCGCCATGGAGGCGATTGTCGATTTGGCGACCCAGGAGTTCCATCCGCTGGCAAAGCGTGCAAAGGATATCGCCGCCGCCTCCGTATACGTTCTTTCCATCACCGCCGCGATTGTGGGCTTGTTGGTATTTGCCCACGCGCTCGGCTTTATTTAGAAAGGGATCTTCATGTCCGACAATATGCAGCCTATCGATGAAACGCTGGACGACGAGCCCCTGGATGCTGTGGATGCCGAAGCGACTGAGGCTTGCGAGGTCGAGGAGTTCGACCCGTTTGAGGGCATGAGTGACGAGGAGCTCGACGCCCTGTGCGACGAGGACGACAGCCTCGCGGGCTTTGGCGACGTTGAGCCCGGTTTCCGCAGCGGCTTCGTGGCCCTGGTCGGTCGCCCCAACGCCGGTAAGTCCACGCTGCTCAACGCCTGCTATGGCAAAAAGGTCGCCATCACCTCGCCGGTGGCCCAGACGACCCGCCGTCGCATGCGCGCCGTCGTCAATCGCCCCGGTTACCAGCTGGTTTTTGTCGATACCCCGGGTATTCACAAACCCAAGGACGGCCTGGGGTCCGAGCTCAACAAGAGCGCGCTGTTCGAGCTGAACGATGTCGATGTCGTCGCGTTTTTGATTGATGCCACCAAACCGATCGGCAGGGGAGACGCCTGGGTTGCCGAGCGCGTTAGATGCGCCCGTTCCAAGAAGGTCCTGGTGCTCACCAAGGCCGATGAGGCCGATCCCGCACAGGTCATGGAGCAGCTTAAGGCCGCCCACGAGCTCATGGAATATGACGATGAGATCGTGACGTCGTCGGTCAAGAACTTTAACGTCGATGCCTTCATCGAGACCGTTGCGCACTTTTTGCCCGAGGGCCCGCGTTGGTTCCCCGAGGACATGGGTACCGACGCTTCCGACGAGACGCTCGTTGCCGAGTTTGTGCGCGAGAAGGTCTTGCGCCGCACCCGTGATGAGATTCCGCACTCCGTTGGCGTAATCTGCGATGCGCTCGAGCAGACCAAGAAGGTGCTGCGCGTGCATGCCACCATTTACGTCGAGCGCGAGGGCCAAAAGGGCATCATCATCGGTAAGGGCGGCGAGATGATCAAGCATATCGGCATCGACGCCCGTCGCGATCTTGAGCGCATCTTTGGCACGCAGGTCTTTTTGGAGCTGGATGTGAAGGTAAAGGCCGGCTGGCGTGACGACGAGGCCCAGATTCGCCGTTTTGGCTACAA
>NZ_JBNPLJ010000013.1:0-59187 GCF_050313415.1 Collinsella sp. SGI.184
TCGGACTTCAATACGACACCTATAACTACCTGCGAGAATGTTGCATTCTGTTACCCGCTGTTCCGAACTGGGGTGCGTCTCCTATATTAGCTCGCAGCTAAGGTTGCGGTAAACGGCCAATGCTCACAGCAATAACCGGAAGCAACAACAAGCCGCATCCACACCCACCGGGACTATAAACGGCAGACTGTCGGCGTCGCCCCATCGTCACTCCAACCTCAACATCTTTGAACACTACAATGCGATAGCCTGCTGAACAGGAACGATCTTATCCAGTTCCGGCTCGATGCGCCTCTTTTCCGCCTCGAGGTCAAACGCTATCTGGGCGCGCAGCCAATAACCATCCGTTAGGCCAAAGTAGCGGCAAAGGCGAAGATCGGTGTCAGCCGTAACACGACGCCTCCCCAAAATAATCTGCCCAATACGCTGTGCCGGAATCCCGGTCTCCTTAGCAAGACGATATTGAGAAATGCCCATAGGAACAAGAAATTCCTCTTTGAGAAGTTCACCAGGAGTCACCGGTGACAGCAAATCGGGCGCGGTCTCATCACTTGTGATAATCGACGATTTCGACATTCCAAGCCATCCCCTGTCTCCACTCAAAGCAGACCCGATAGCGCTCATTAACACGGATACTATATTGGCCGGCGCGATCGCCCTTCAACGCTTCAAGACGATTGCCCGGAGGAACGCGAAGGTCATCAAGTGAAGCACAAACCTGCAGCTGACGAATCTTCCTCAATGCGACCCGCTCAAAGGGCACGAACCTCCTGACCCGCACACCCATTGCAAAACGTTCGGTATCCTCATCTTTGTACGATGCAATCATAGTATCGCCTTACGTTAATAACGTCAAACGTTTCTACAGACATACATCTCTATTATACCGTACATTTGTTCGTATTTTCTAGAACATGCGCCCGCGCCGATTAACCAAGCAAAAGCAATCGTTTGTAGACATCGAGGCCCTTGAGTAGGATTTCCTCGTCAAAGAGCATGGTATCGGTGTGAAGGGCGCTCGTGGCATAGGCGGGACAGCCATCCGAATCGCTCGGGTTTTCTTGCGCCTCTGGCACGCCCGTGCCCAGCAAGAAGAACACGCCCGGCAGATGGCGCTGATAGAAAGCAAAGTCCTCGGCAATTAACAGCGGCTCCTCCACAAGCTGCAGGCCGGGCAAGGCAGGCGCGACGCTGGCAAACAACTCGGGGTCGTTGTCGACCGGCGGATAGCCCTCGGCAAAGTCGAGATCGTACGTGCAGCCCGTTGCGGCACAGGCATCGTCCAGCACGCGGCGCACGCCCTCGCGCGCTCGGTCGAACATGCCGTCCGTAAACACACGCAGGCTTCCGGCCACATGGGCCTCCCCCGCCACCGCGTTGCAAACCGTACCGGCCTGCAGCAGACCAAACTTGCCGATACAGGGCTCGTCGCCGCCCAGCTCGTCCATCAGCTCGCGCTCGGCAACCAAAAACTTCGCTGCCGCCAACGCGGCATCGTGCGACTCCTCGACCGGCACGCCATAGGTCTTAGCAATATGGATGCTCGTACCGTGAATATAGATATGCGTCTCGCTCGAACGCGCCAGCAGCGGACCGGAACAGCTCGCCAACGTGCCGGCAGGCAGATCGGGCCACACATGGAAGCCAAAAATGCGGTCGGCCCCATAGCGCTCGAACACGCCGCTCTCGCATACCGTCTTGGCACCACCGGTCGTTTCCTCGGCCGGCTGGAACACAAAGAGCACGTTGCGCCTCATGACGCCCGGCTGCTCGCGAATCGTACGGTCGACATACGTCGCGGCGGCAAGTGCCATGGCCATGTGACCGTCATGTCCGCAAGCGTGCATCTTGCCGGGATGGGTCGAGGCAAAGGCCGCCCCTGTCGCCTCCTCAATGGGCAGCGCATCCATATCGGCGCGAATCGCCGTGGCATGCGCGGCATCAACGCCGGCGTCGAAGAAAGCGCAGACGCAGCTGGGGCACGGATGGGTCACTTCGCAGGTGAGCGGTGCCAGCACGCCCTCGATATAGGCAATGGTTTGCGGAAGATCGAAATCGAGCTCCGGAATGCGATGGAGATCGCGGCGATAGCGACGGAGTTCTTGGAGCTCGGTCATAGAGGATCCCTTCGTGAGGCGCATCTGTTGCAACTTATTGTGATACAGGATTGTGGCGCACATGTTTCCAGCATATCCCTGCATTTTTTAAACGTTATATACGAATACTCTTGTTTGGTAAAGTGCAACGTGATAGGGTCTTTACCACTTGATAGAGGCGCGGGCACGAAGAGCCGCGGGCGAGCCGGCAGGCTTTGACCCCGCGGGGAGGCGAAACCCGCCGAACTGGGTTTTTCGGGCACGAACAACCTGGTGGGCCTGTGGGAAACACCCACAGGACTGTCTGCAGCAATGCGGGAGCGCTATCCGGACATTGGGTCCACGCTATGCGGATTCGATGCGCAGATGGCGCCGTCTGGATAGCGAGGTTTACGGGATATGGCATTGACCCCCAACGAGGCATATGCGGCCAAGCAGCCGTTTGTGGACAAGGAGACGCTCGAGCATATCGTCGAGCAGTTCCCCACGCCGTTTCATCTATACGACGAGGCGGGCATCCGCCGCAACATGCAAGAGGTGCGCGACGCCTTTGCGTGGAACCCGGGCTTTAAGGAATACTTTGCCGTCAAGGCCAACCCCAACCCGGCACTCATCTCCATTCTCAACGAATACGGCTGCGGCTGCGATTGCTCGAGCTATACCGAGCTCATGATCGCCCGCTCGCTGGGTATCACGGGACACGACATCATGTTCTCGTCCAACGACACGCCGGCTGCGGACTTTGAGCTCGCCGACAAGCTGGGTGCCATCGTCAACTTTGACGACATCAGCCACATCGAGTTCTTTGAGCGTGTTGCGGGGCCCATCCCCGAGACGGTCAGCTGCCGCTTTAATCCGGGCGGCCTGTTCCAGCTCTCCAACGGCATCATGGACAACCCCGGCGACTCCAAATACGGCATGACCACCGAGCAACTCTTCGAGGCCTTCCGTATGCTCAAGACCAAGGGTGCCGAGGACTTTGGCATCCACGCATTCCTTGCCAGCAACACCGTTACCAACGACTATTACCCCAAGCTCGCGCGCATCCTCTTTGAGCTTGCCGTGCGCCTGGAGCGCGAGACCGGCGCACACGTCGCCTTCATCAATCTATCCGGCGGCGTCGGCATCCCCTACCTGCCCGAGCAGCAGGCCAACGATATTCACGCCATCGGCGAGGGAGTGCACGCGGCATACGACGAGATCCTGGTCCCCGCAGGCATGGGCGATGTGGCAATCTACACCGAGATGGGCCGCTTTATGATGGGCCCCTACGGCTGCCTGGTCACCAAGGCCATCCACGAGAAGCAGATCTACAAGGACTATATCGGTGTCGATGCAAGCGCCGTCGATTTGATCCGCCCCGCCATGTATGGTGCCTACCACCACATTACGGTGATGGGTCAGCCGGGCGGCGCCGACAAGGGCACAGCGCCCGTCACGAACACCTATGACATCACGGGCAATCTGTGCGAGAACAACGACAGGTTCGCCATCGATCGCGAGCTACCGCATATCGACATGGGCGACCTGCTTGTAATCCACGATACCGGTGCGCATGGCTACTCCATGGGCTACAACTACAACGGACGGCTGCGCTCCGCCGAGGTCCTGCTGCGCCCCGATGGCGCGGCCGACCTCATCCGCCGCGCCGAGCGCCCGGGCGATTACTTTGCCACGCTCGACGTGCTGCCGTGCGGCCGAGAACTGTTGGCCAAGTCGCGCGCCGAAAGTGCCCGCCACCGCGCCCAAGACGAGCGCCTAGCAGTCGCCGCCCAATGGAACAAGCGCATCCAGATCGCCGAAGCGAAGGAGAAGAACATGGACATCCGCAATCTCGAGGGCTCAATCGTCGCCCTGGTTACGCCGTTTAAAAAGGACGGCAGTGTCGACTTTGATGCGCTCGAGCGCCTTATCGATTTCCACCTGCAAAATGGCACCGACGCCATCCTCGCCCTGGGCACCACCGGCGAGAGCGCCACGATGACCGACGACGAGGACAACTCCGTTGTCGCCGCGGTGGTCAAGCAAGTTGCAGGACGCGTCCCCGTCATCGCCGGCTCGGGCTCCAACTCCACGCAGACCATGCTCACCAAGTCGCTCACTTACCAGGGCTTGGGGGCCGACGGCCTGCTGCTCATTACCCCCTACTACAACAAATCCAACGAAGAGGGTATCTACCAGCACTTTAAGACCGTCGCCGATGCCGTAGACATCCCCTGCATCCTGTACAACATCCCCGGCCGCTGTGGCTGCGGCATCAGCGAGCGCAACGTGGAGCGCTTGGCCGCGCACCCCAACATCATGGGCATTAAGGAAGCCTCGGGCAACGTCGCCTACGCTGCCAAGATCGCCCACCTGCTGTCCGACGACTTCCGCATGTACTCGGGCGAGGACGCGCTCACCGTGCCGCTCATGAGTCTGGGTGCTTCGGGCACCATCAGCGTGTGGGCCGACGTGCAGCCGCAGCTCGTACATGACATGTGCCGCGCCTATCTGGACGGTGACGTGGCACGTGCCCGCGATATCCAGATTGCCGGCCAGCCGCTCATCAATGCCCTCTTTAGCGAGGTCAACCCCATCCCCGTCAAGGAAGCGCTCGCCCAGATGGGTATGATCGAGGCAAACTACCGCATGCCGCTGTGTCCCATGGCAGACGACACGCGATCCGCACTTACCGATGCTCTGAAGGGAGCTGGTCTGCTTGATTAAGACCGTCATTATGGGAACGGGCCGCATGGGCTCGCTCATCCGCACTACCGCCGAGGGTATTGTCGACGCTGCCGGAGAGCCCGTTTTTGACATCGTCGCCCAGATCGGCTTCGACTTGTCCGAGCTCGAAAGCACCCCGGCGGCTGACGTCATCATCGACTTCTCGAACGTTGCGACCTTCGACACCGTCGTCGCCTATGTCGAGCGCACGGGTGCGGCGTTGGTCTCGGGCACCACAGGCTATACGCCCGAGCAGATGGATCGCCTGCGCGAGCTGGGTCAGAGCGCCCGCGTCATGCACTCCGGCAATTACTCCATCGGTATCGCAGCCCTGCGTCATCTGGTGGCACAGGCCACGCGAGAGCTGCCCGGCTTTGACTGCGAAATCGTCGAGACGCACCACAACCAAAAGGTCGACGCCCCCAGCGGCACTGCCAAGTTGCTGCTCGACGCCGTCGTCGAAGCCGAGCCCGAGGCAGGCTACCACCCCGTCTATGGCCGCGAGGGCATGTGCGGAGCGCGCGACCCCAAGGAGATCGGCGTGCACTCGCTGCGCGGCGGCACTGTCGCCGGCGTGCACGAAGTGAGTTTCTTTGGCCAGGACGAGGAGGTCACGCTCGCGCATCGCGCCACGAGTCGTCAGATCTTTGTCAACGGCGCCTTGGCAGCCGCGCAGAAGCTCGTCACCCGCGAACCCGGCTTCTATACGTTCGACCAGGTCATGTTTGCCTAACCAGGTATCAACCGGATCCACCCAAAGGAGAGACCGCAAATGAGCAACGCAGCCGAAATGGATGCACAGGAGATTATCAACTATATCGCCACCGCGCCCAAGAAGACGCCCGTCAAGCTGTACGTGCGCGAAAAGCCGGGCATGAAGGTCCAGTGGGGCAGTGCGCATGTCTATGGCGGCCGCCGTGGCAAGACTGTATTTGGCGACTGGGATGAGCTCAAGGCAATCCTCGACGCCAACGTCGATTCCATCGACTACTACGATGTGGAGAACGACTGCCGCAACTCCGCCGTGCCCATGCTCGACCTCAAGGGCATCAACGCCCGCATCGAGCCGGGTGCGATCATCCGCGACCGCGTCGAGATCGGCGACCGTGCCGTCATCATGATGGGCGCCATCATCAACATCGGCTCCGTCATTGGCGAAGGCTCCATGATCGATATGGGCGCCGTGCTGGGCGGTCGCGCCACCGTGGGCAAGAACTGCCACATCGGCGCCGGCACCGTGCTGGCAGGCGTCGTGGAGCCCGCCAGCGCCACCCCCGTCATCATCGAGGACGACGTTATGATCGGCGCCAATGCTGTGGTCCTGGAAGGCGTGCGCGTGGGCAAGGGTGCTGTCGTTGCCGCCGGCGCCGTGTGCGTCGAGGACGTCCCCGCCGGCGCCGTCGTGGCCGGTGTCCCCGCTCGCGTTATCAAGATGCGCGACGAGAAGACCGACAGCAAGACCGGTCTCGAGGAAGGCCTGCGCCAGCTGTAGGGTTACGCGGTTTTACCAAACCGCGTAACGGCTCGACGCTGCACCTTTGGTTCCGTCGTTCTAACGAACGACGGACCGGTCGACGCTGCAAACGCCCCTAAGCGGCAATCTGACGTTCAATCGTCGGGCATGGCCAGAAGGTCAATGCCCTCCTCTTTCACGTCACCTTGCTCGCTCTGGGTCGTTTTCGCTGACTTATGCTCAACCTGCAGTGCAATTCAGCCCCAAGCAAAAAAGGCCGAAACCCCATCCAGGGCTTCGGCCTTTGCTTTCCCGCTGTAGGCGCAACGCAACCTATCGATTCTCGATGCTGCCGATGTTTTTGAGCTCGATGGAGATGAGGCCGTTGGGCTCGTTGACAAACTCGATGTACTCGGAGTTCGAACCCATCTCGACCGGGAAGCTGATCTCGATGCCCGTGTCGGTACGAATCTTGTGATTGCGTACGGCCGCGCGCTCGACTTGCTTGCGCTCCACGGGCACGCGCTCGGGCACCTTCTCCTCGGTCAGCGCCGCACGCACGCTCTCCTTGATGACCGGCTCGTCCTCAAAGACCTCATCGACGATATCCCAAGGCGGCAGCTCCTCGTCGTCTTCAACCTTCTCGGCAACGGCGGCTTTGACCTTGGCGAGCGCTACGGCCGTGTTGGCGCCGTGCTCCTCGGCGACCTCCTCGACCACGCGCGTCACCGTGTCGATGACCTCCTTACCCGAAACCCCCGTATCGCACTGCAGCAGGCCGTCGGGAATGAGCATGCGATCCTCGCCGGCAATCTTGCGCTTCTTGTCCACATAGCCGATCTCCATGGTGCTTGCACGCACAATGGCATAGCTTGGCACCTTTTGCGAGGGGTTTGGCAGAATGGCGTAGTGGCGCGCGATGTCGTTGCGCACCTCCCCCTCCTCGCGGCCCACTTCGTGCATAAAAGCCTGCTTGGAGCCCAGCAGCATCACGGCAAACCAGCGGGCATCCTCATCGTCGTCAAAATCGGCCACGAGCACGTCGGTGGACTCGGCTTTCTCGGCCTTGGTGAGCTCGGAAGAGATAAACTCCGCAATCTGCTGAGACAAGTCCACGAACTCACGCTCACCAAAGAAATAGCCCTTGAGCTCGCCGCCAAACGCAGAGTTCTCCGCAAATGTGGCGCGCTTATTGTCGGCCGAGGTGCGTGCGCGGCGCAGATGCGTGGTCACAAAGCTGCGCACGGTACGGCTTTCGATATCCAGCTCGCGCTGGCTCATGACGTTGACGGCAGAGTCAAAGTCCAGGATATGCAGAATCGCGTGATTGATTTTCATATACGGCATTCCGTTCTAGATCGCTTTTGGCACGAACCAGTATAGCGGTCGAGTCCACCCCAGGCGCATCGAAGATTGATGCAAAGCGACCTGTTCCCAATGCATCAAAAAGGCGTCCGGGTCACATGGGCCCGGACGCCTTCGTTGTAGCCTGTTGCTTAAACGAGCCGAATTTAGCAGGAGAAGTCGACGCTGTCGATAATGTCCTTGAGGGCCTTGGCGGAGGCGTTGAGCTCATGCTGCTCGTCATCGTTCAGCGGCACGGGAACGCGGCAGACGACACCGTCGCGACCAACGACCGTCGGCATGGAGATGGCCAGATCGGACAGGCCGTACTCGCCCACCATGAGCGAGGAGACGGGCAGAACAGTCTGCTCGTCACGCATGACGGCAGTGCAGATGCGCTTTACCGCCATAGCGACACCGTAGTAGGTGGCGTGCTTCTTCTCGATGATGGTGTAGGCGGAGTTCTTGACGTCCTCGGCAATGCGCTTCTCGGCAGCCTCATGCTCCAGGTGGCCGTGAAGCTCGCAGAAGGTGTTCAGCGGCACGCCGGCAACCTGAGCGCTGGACCAGGCGACAAACTCGGAGTCACCGTGCTCGCCCATGACATAGGCCTGAACGTCGCGCGGGTCAACCTCGACGTGGGCGCCGAGCATCTGCTGTAGACGGCCGGTGTCGAGCACGGTGCCGGAGCCGATGACATGACCCTCGGGCAGACCGGACATCTTGATGGCGGCGTAGGTCAGAACGTCGACCGGGTTGGAGACGATGAGCAGAATGCCGTCGAAGCCAGACTTCTTAATCTCGGGAATAATGGACTTAAAGATGCTGACGTTCTTGTTGACCAGGTCCAGGCGGGTCTCACCGGGCTTCTGAGCAGCGCCAGCGGTGACGACGATCATGGCGGCGTCGGCGACATCAGAATAATCGCCGGCGTAGATCTTCATCGGCTCGGCAAACGTCATGCCGTGCGCAATATCCAGGGCCTCGCCCTCGGCGCGGTTCTTGTCCACGTCGATGAGAACCATCTCGGAGAACAGACCACTCTGCATCAGCGCGAACGCCGAAGACGAACCGACGAAACCGCAGCCGACAATAGCGACCTTCTTCTCGTTAACCATTAGAAACTCCCATCTCTCTCCACAAACAAGCCGCCCGGGAACGACCCGAGCGGCTTGCCGTAATCCCAATACATCCAATCGGGACTTTGATTATGCTCCTATACGCAGCCAAAAATCGACCGTTTACCGAAATTGTTTGAAGGATTCGTAAAATAACTGCACGAAATCGGTTTCGAGCTATTGACGAGCCCAAATAGCCTTCTAATACAGGCCCGCCTCGCGGATGGCCTCGACAGCCAAAGCGATCTGATCGGGCGGCAGGACCAGCGCCATGCGCACGTGCCCCTCGCCCGAAGGGCCAAAGCTCGCGCCCGGCGTCACCACAACGCCGGCCTTCTCCATAAGCTCCTCGCAAAACGCCATGGAATCGGTGCGACCACCGGGAAGCTTGGCCCACACAAACATAGAGCCATGCGCGTTGGGACGCTCCCAGCCCAGGCCCTCAAGACCGTCGCACAGGGTATCGCGGCGCTCCTGGTACTTCAGACGTTGCGCCTCGACCTCATCGCGCGGACCATTGAGGCAGGCGATGGCGGCCTTCTGAATCGGGAAGAACATGCCAAAGTCGATCTGGCTGCGCAGCTTGGCAAAGGCAGAGACCACATCCTCACGGCCGACCAAAAAGCCGATGCGCGCACCGGTGACGTTAAACGACTTGGAAAGCGAGAAGAATTCCACGCCCACCTCGAGCGCGCCGGGATACTGCAAGAAACTGCCGCCGGGCTCGCCGTCAAACACGATGTCGGAGTACGCGTTGTCATGGACGATCAGCAGGTCGTGCTCGCGGGCGAAGGCGATGATCTCCTCGTAGACCTCGGGCGTGCCCACCGAGCCCACCGGGTTGGCGGGCAACGACACGATCATGTACTTGGCACGATCGGCCACCTCGGGATCGATGCCCGCCACATAGGGCAGGTAATTGTGCTCCGCCACCAGCGGATAGTACTCGAGCTTGGCATCGGCGATCTTGGCGCCCGCCTCAAAGACCGGATAGCACGGATCGGGCACCAGAATGGTGTCACCCGGATCGAGCAGGGCCAGGCCCAAATGACCCACGCCCTCCTGCGTGCCGTTGCACGACTGCACCATGGACGGCGTAATGCCCGAAACGCCAAAGCGACGCTCATAGTAATCGCACACGGCCTGCTTAAGCTCGGGCAGGTCGCGCAGGGAATACTTCCACATCTCGGGATTTTGGGCGGCCTGCGTGAGCGCCTCGACCACGTGGTCGTACGGCTTAAAGTCGGGCGTGCCCACGCTCATGTTGTAAATGGTCTTGCCCTGAGCCTTCAGCGCAAGAAGTTTGTTGTTGAGCGAGGCGAAGACCTCCGCGCCAAAGCGGTCGAGACGCTGCGATGCCTGCATGGTGCCACCTTTCGATATAAAAAATACGGCGCTCCGACAAGAGCGCCGCGCGATACGGGCCATCAGATTGCAAAAGTGTAACGCTTGCAACCCCCGTATTGGTTCAATTTAGCCAACCTTAGTCAATTGGATTGAGCGCGTCGATCCGCGCAAGCCACAGACGCGAGCTGGCGTCACTCGGCATACGCCAATCGCCGCGCGGGCTGAGCGTCACCGAGCCCACCTTGGGACCATCGGGCAGACAGCTGCGCTTAAACTGCTGGGCAAAGAAGCGACGATAGAACGTACGCAACCACGTGTGGACGGTCTTGGCGTCATAGACACCCTCAAAGCTCTTGAGCGCCATACGGTAGATCTTGCCCGGCTCAAAGCCAAAACGCAGCAGGTAATAGAGGAAGTAATCGTGCAGCTCGTACGGGCCCACCAAATCCTCGGTCTTCTGCGCAATCTCACCGTCGCCCGTGGGCGGCAGAAGCTCGGGGGACACCGGCGTATCGAGGATATCGAGCAAGACCTCGGCAATACGCCCACCAAAGACATCAGCGGCATAACGTACCAGATGGCGCACAAGCGTCTTGGGCACGCTCGCGTTGACGGCGTACATGCTCATGTGGTCGCCGTTATAGGTAGCCCAGCCGAGCGCCAGCTCTGACAGGTCGCCCGTGCCGATAACAAAACCGCCAGCCTGGTTGGCCAGATCCATCAGAATCTGCGTACGCTCGCGGGCCTGGCTGTTCTCGTAGGTCACGTCCTGAACTGCCGGGTCGTGCTCAATGTCCTTGAAGTGCTGCTCCACAGCCGCGTGGATCGAAACCTCGCGGAAGCTCACACCCAGGTCGCGAGCGAGCGACTCGGCATTGGACTTGGTGCGACGCGTCGTGCCAAAGCCGGGCATGGACACGGCTGTGATACCCGTGCGCGGCAGTCCCAGTGCATCGAAGGCACGCACGGTCACAAGCAGTGCCAGCGTGGAATCCAGGCCGCCCGAAAGACCGATGACTGCAGCCTTGGTACCCGTATGGGCAAGGCGAGTCTTGAGGCCGGCAGTCTGCAGATTGAGGATCGTCTCGCAGCGCCCGGCCAGGTCACCATGGTCGGCCGGCACAAAGGGCGCGCGGGGGAAGACACGGTCGATGTCGAGCGCATCGCGCAGGACAGGTTCTTCGGCCAGCACGCCCTCAAACGAAAACTCAACAATCGTGGCCTCCGGCGCATCATCCGCGCGCGTCCACGTGGTCGAACGACGACGCTCGGCAACCAGACGGTCGAGGTCAACGTCGGCCACCGCCATATCGCAGGTGAGGAGCTTCGTGGCGGCGAGCTTCGAACCGTTTTCGTAGACGAGGTTCTCCCCTGCAAAGACCATGTCGGTCGTGGACTCGCCCTCGCTCGCGTCCGCGTAGGCATAGGCACAGTACAGGCGCGCGCTTTGGTTAGAGATAAGGCTGCGGCGGTAATCTGCCTTACCGATAATCTCGTCCGAGGCCGACGGATTGAGGATCACCGTCGCACCGGCAAGCGCCATCTCGGTCGAAGGGGGCGCCGGCACCCACAGGTCCTCGCAGACCTCAATACCGATTACCAAATCCTCGGCGCCCTCATCACAGCAGCGGTAGACAAGCCCCGAACCCAGCAGAACCGGACCCTGACCGGCAAACTCAACCCACACGGGATCGGCGGGCGCCGGAGCAAACCAACGGCGCTCATAGAACTCGCCATAGTTGGGCAGATACTTCTTGGCCGTGAGGCCCAAAAGCTCGCCCGCGCAGCACACGGCGGCACAGTTGTAGATATTCTCGGCCACCGCAACGGGAAGACCGATGGTAAAGACAATCGGCAGCTCGCGGGTTTCATCGAGAATATGTGCCAGTGCGGTCTCGCAGGTATGCAGTAATGTGCGGTTATGGAACAGGTCGGCCGCGGTATAGCCGCACAGATTAAGCTCGGGCAGCACCAGAGCACGGACACCGCGCTCGACCGCCTCGCGAACAGCCGCCAGCGCAACCTCGGCATTGCCCTCGACATCGGCCACGCGAATCCGCGGCGAGGCCGCCGCCACACGCAAAAAGCCATCAGACTGAGAAAGGTGAAGATTCATAAGAATGCTCCCGTGCGTAGACGCCATTCACAACAATTAGCAAGCCCTATTGTAGTTCAACCGCCGGGTGTAACCGCATCCCACCAATCTGGTGAGCTATTGATGAGTTGATGGTATCTGTTAAATGTCACGTACGATTCACATCTGGTGGGTACCCTGATGGCTACACGAAACGAAGCAGATTTACACCGGGAGGGCCCCGTATGACAACCAAGTACACCGACGCGCCGCGCACGCGCGTCATGACACCGGCCGCGCTCAACAACGGCGTTCACGAAAACCATTCCATCGGACAGACCATGGCCATCGCGCCCAAAAAGGGCCTGTTCGACGACATTTCCATTCCCCAAATCATCGCCGGCGCCGCAGCTGCCGCCACGAGCGTCGCACTTGCTTCCAAGATCGGCATCGCCGGATCGGTGATCGGTGCCGCCGTGAGCTCGGTCATCACCGTTGTGTCCTCGCAGGTCTACCGCCACTTTATCTCTGCCAGCGCCGAAGCCCTCAAAGGCACGCACGCCGCCGTCGACTACCCTGCCGGCGCCTATGAGCCCGTTGACCTTAATGCCGAGGAGCACCTGGGCGGCGCCGCGACTACGCAGGAGATGCGCCAGGTTGCGGGGCGCGCGACCACGGCGCGCGTCGCCCCCAACAGTCTGCGTGCCAAGGCGGCGGCAGAGCGCAGCCAGACGCAAAAGAAGGTCATCGTCTTCTCGATCGCCATCGCCATCGTCGCGGTCATCGCCTGCGCCGGCGCCATCCTTATCACCACCGCCGGTGAGGGTCTGGGCGAGCGCCCCGAGCCAATCCTATCGTCGCGCACGACCGAGCACGACGCGGATAGCCCAGATCAATCGCAAAGCCAGCAGGACGACTCGCAGGGCGACTCCGCATCCACCGACTCGTCCTCGAACGCCCCCGATCAGTCGCAGGGCGCCGATTCCTCTGTGAACAACAGCGGCACGCAATCCGGCACGACTGACTCAAGCCAAACGACCGACGGCTCTCAACCGAGCACGAGCGACCAGACGAGCGGCAATACATCGGGCACAAGCTCCACCGACAACAGCAACACCAATAGCTCGAACAGTTCGAACAGTTCGAGCGGATCCGCGTCCGGCACGCCATCTGACAGCTCGAGCCAAGGCACGGCATCGGGCAACTAAGCACGTTTGCCTCTCACAGATAACCGACCTGCATAACGGGCGCGAACCGGCAACGGTCGCGCCCGTTTGCCTTGGGCGACGAGATGGCAAGCCCCATGCGATGGTAAGATGCTTTGGTGTGTATAGAGGAGATTTGCCATGAGCAAGACAATAGTTAAGCCCGCACTATCGCTGGGCAACCACATCTATCTGTATCGCCTGCTGCGCGATGCGATTGGGTGCGGCAAGCAAACGTTTATGACGCAGGTCGAAGAGGCGCTCGCCGCTGGCGACATGGCCGCTTATGACCTGGGCTTCGAGTCCACGCGCGAGCTGCTCGAGGAGCTCGACGACTGCATTAAGCTGACCGTCTTTAAAGGCGGCCGCCTGTATGCCACCGTCATCGCCAACGAGGCCTGGGATGCCGCCCTTGCCAAAGGCGAGGACAAGCCCAAGGCTGCCAAGGGCGCCAAGCAGTCCTACAAAAAGAAAAAGCGCGGCGAGAAGGACCTGAAGGCCGTGCGTCCCAAGCACGTTAAGCGTCCCGAGCCCGAGCCCGTGGCCGAAGTCGCTCCGGAGCCAGAGCCCGAGACAGGGATCGAAGTCGCTATTGAGGTAACGGCAGAAGCCGAAACCGAAATCGACGCCACGACCGATCCCGAAGTCACATCCGAGCAGGAAGCCACCGCGGAGCTCAACGAGACTCCCAAGTCGACAACCGAAGAAGCCGCTAACCAGCCCGAGACGCCTGCGTTCCAAAACAGCGATGTCTTTGGCGACGAGCCCGAGGACGATCAGTCCGACGAGCCCGAGGACGATCAGTCCGACGAGCCCGACGATCAAGACGCTACCGAGTCGACGCCAGAGCCCGAGACGCCGCAGCCCGCCATCTCGCTCACGGTCGTCTATGACCCCGAGAACGCAAACGCCGGCATCACCACCATGGCATCCACGCCAGCCGAGGCAAAGCCATCTGTCGAGGCAGAGGATGCCCCGCGAGCCGATGCCAAAACCGAGACCGCAGACACGTCCGTCTCCGTGGAACCGACGGATTTCGCAGTTAAGCCGGAAAAGGCGCCTGAGCCTGCCATCGAGTCCGCATCCGCATCTGTCTGTGACCAGATTCCCGCACCTGCACCGGCTCCGCTCCCCGTTGCAGTACCTGTCACCACACCCGCAGCACCGACCATCCCCGAGGACTTCCCCGTCGATTTCACAACCGAGGTCTTCTGCCCCGGCCCATTGCTACACCAGCTGTCGACCTATCTCCCCTACGGCGCCGACACGCTCGGCATCGTCGGCGAGTACTACTGGATCGCCCGCGAGCGCGGTACCATCGAGGCCGCGCGAAACCGCGCAAGCTTCCCCCTGCGCTACACGCAGGCCGGCGAGCGCCACGAAGTCACCGTGCGCATCCGCCGCAACACCACCGGCGGCCTCGGCGCCACCTGGACTATCGATAAAGTCGAGCCTTCTACCAAGTAAAAAAGGGACGATAACCCTCAAGGTTATCGTCCCTTTCTCGTTAGGTCACCTGAGCTCGACTAATCGCGCGTCAGCTTGCGGTGAATACGATGCGGCTGGGCTGCGTCCTCGCCCAGGCGCTCGATGCGGTTGGCCTGATAGGCCTCGAAGTTGCCCTCGAACCAATACCAGTTGCCCGGATTCTCGTCGGTGCCCTCCCACGCCAGAATGTGCGTGGCGACGCGGTCCAGGAACATACGGTCGTGGCTAATGACCACCGAGCAGCCCGGGAACTCGAGCAGCGCCGCTTCGAGCGAGGACAGCGTCTCGACGTCGAGGTCGTTCGTGGGCTCGTCGAGGAGCAGCAGGTTGCCGCCCTGCTTGAGCGTAAGCGCCAAGTTCAGACGGTTGCGCTCGCCACCGGAAAGTACGCCAGCGCGCTTCTGCTGGTCCTGGCCCTTAAAGCCAAAGCTCGCCACGTACGCGCGGCTGGGAACCTCGGTCTCGCCGACCATCATGTGGTCCAGGCCATCCGAGACGACCTCCCACAGGTTCTTGTCGGGGTCGATGCCGGAGCGGTTCTGGTCGACGTAAGAAATCTTGACGGTCTCGCCCACCTCGAGCTCGCCCGAAGTCAGCGGCTCCAGGCCCACGATGGTCTTGAACAGCGTGGTCTTGCCCACACCGTTGGGGCCGATGACGCCCACGATGCCGTTGCGCGGCAGGGTGAACGATAGGTCGTCGATGAGCACGCGACCGTCGAACTCCTTGTGCAGGTGATGGGCCTCGAGCACCTTGTTGCCCAGACGTGGGCCCACAGGGATGCGGATATCGGTCCAGTCGAGCTTCTGGCTTGCGCGGGCCTCGGCCTCCATCTCCTCATAGCGAGCCAGACGGGCCTTGTTCTTGGCCTGACGGGCCTTGGGGCTGGAGCGTACCCACTCGAGCTCGGCCTCCATGCGCTTAGCGAGCTTGGCGTCGCGGTTACCCTGAGCCTCGATACGGGCGGCTTTGGTCTCCAGATACGTGGAGTAGTTGCCCTTGTAGGGATAGAGGTGACCACGGTCGACCTCGCAGATCCACTCGGCAACGTTATCCAGGAAGTAGCGATCGTGTGTGACGGCAAGCACCGCGCCCTGGTAGTTGTGCAGGAAGTGCTCGAGCCACAGGATCGACTCGGCGTCCAGATGGTTGGTGGGCTCATCGAGCAGCAGCAGGTCGGGAGCTTCGAGCAGCAGCTTGCACAGGGCCACGCGACGGCGCTCGCCGCCGGAAAGCACGTTGACCGGCATGTCGGAATCGGGCAGCTGCAGGGCATCCATAGCCTGGCCGAGTTTGGAATCGATATCCCAGCCATCGGCGGCATCGATTTCGTCCTGGAGCTTGCCCATCTCGGCCATGAGGGCGTCCATGTCACAGTCCGGGTCGCACATCTCCTCACCGATCTTATTGAAGCGATCGACCTTGGCGATCATGTCGCCAAATGCCATGCGCACGTTCTCGATGACGGTCTTGTCGTCGTCGAGCGGCGGCTCCTGCTGCAGGATACCCACGGTGTAGCCAGGGGTAAGTCTGGCATCGCCGTTGGAGACCTCTTCGATGCCGGCCATGATCTTGAGCAGGGTCGACTTGCCCATACCATTGGGGCCCACGACGCCGATCTTGGCACCGGGGTAGAAACTCAGGGTCACGTCGTCAAGGATCACCTTGTCGCCATGCGCCTTGCGAGCCTGATACATCTGGTAGATAAACTCCGCCATTTACCTGTTTTATCCTTTCTACCTGCTGTTTCCCTATTCTTGTTTCGCTTTAGTGGAAACGAGATGAGAAAACCAGCTCTAAAACGTAACGAAAAAGGGGCACGGTTGCCCATACCCCCTAATACTACCTGGGAAAAGTCCCCCGGAACATACTATGAACTGCGTACGCTAGTTTTCCGCAACCTTAACGAGCGGCTCGCTGCGATTTGCGCCACAGCAGATACGAGTAGACGTAGACGACTCCGACCGAACCAAACGCCAGAACCGCAATCACCGCGGCGACAACTTCACTTGAAAGCACGCTACCCGCAACGCCCATCACAATCAGACCAACACCCAGCACCATAAAGCAGGCACCGCCAAAGCGCTGCGTACGGCGCCAGTTCTCGGGATCGGCAAGCGCCCAGGGCGTCTTGATACCGAGCGTATAGTTCTGCTTCACACGCGGCAAGTAGTTGCCTACGCCAATGAACAGCAAACCGACAGCACCAGAAATCAGCGCGTTGACCGAACCGACCGCCGGCACCACGCCCCAGACCGTAAGCTCTCCCAGCCAGCTTATGGCGCACATGAACAGGGTGAAGGCGATTACGAAGCCCTGATAGAACTTGCCCGAGGTTCGATATGCCTCACCTTTGGGATCGATGCGCGGCACCACGCAGAACATTGCGAGAAGCACCAGGGGCAGCACGCCGAGCGCGGAGGCCTTCCAGCTGGGACCCCAACCGTCAACGCCGTTCGCGCCCCAGTGTGTGGGAATCTGCGCAGGTAAGCTCGGCATCACCATAAGGTGCGCTACGATATTGGCGACGCACAGAGCGACCAGCGCGATCCACACGCGTGGCGATACCCCCGTGGCGTGAATGCCCTTGTTTTCGTTATTCATCCTTATCACCTTCAGTGTTTGTAAAGCCCATAAACCAACCGATCAAGTCCTGCATGACGGTAGTGTTTAAGCTGTAAACGATGTTTTGGCCATGACGTTCGTCGGTCACCAACCCGGCGTTTTTGAGCGTCGCCAAATGATGGCTCAACGATGGCTTGCTGATGTCAAAATGCTCGGCAAGCTCCCCGGCCGTGCGGTCGCCCTCGCGTAGTAGTTCCAAAATGCGCCGCCGCGTAGGATCGGCCAGCGCTTTAAAACCCTCTCCCGGCATAGGACCTCCCCTCAGCAACTCTCATGACACGCACACTATACTCGATATTTAGATGTTTGTCTAACTATATAATATAGGAACATCTATAGAACATTTGTTCGTATTTAGCTACAATGGAAGTTGAAGCAGATGGGCCAGCTCCCTCTATCCGAGAAGGAGATGGACTATGAGTATTGACGATGTCCTGACGTTGTTATTGCTTGTAATCGCGGCTGTGGAGCTCGGCATCCACATTGGAGGTCGAATGAAATAGCCGCCCCCGCGTAATGCGAAGACGGCCACTTCTCACGCTACAAACGTGTTTGGGAGTTGGCCAACCCGCGGCAACGGGTGCCATCTGCTTCAATCTTATGCGAATCCCGATCCCATTTCAACAAGCTCCAAGGGCTCAAATGGAATCGCAATAATACCTATAATGGCGATAGCTAAAACACGATTCGCTTCCCCATCGGAGGATATTTATGACCGAAACCGTTGCCGCAGCCGCCATCGAGACACGCGACACCAAGCTCGAGATCATCATGGGCCGCGAGGCACTCGATAAGCTCGCCGATACTACGGTGCTGGTGCTCGGCTGCGGAGGTGTGGGCTCCAATTGCTGCGAGGCACTCGCCCGCGGCGGCATCGGTCATTTCGTCATTCTGGACAAGGACATCATCGCGCCCAGCAATATCAATCGCCAGGCCATCGCCTTCCACAGCACCGTCGGCAAGCGCAAGGTAGACGTGATGGAAGCCATGATTCGCGATATCAATCCCGCCGCCACCGTTATCAAGCGCACCGAATACCTGTTGAGCGACAACATCGACGAGTTCTTTGCGAGCGTTTTTGAGCAGACGGGCGGCAAGCTCGACTACGTCGTCGACGCCATCGACACCATCTCGGCCAAACTCACCATTGCCAAATATGCTCAGGACCACGACATTCGTTTGGTTAGCTCCATGGGCGGGGCCAACAAGCTCCATCCCGAGTGCCTCCGCTTTGCCGACATCTTCGATACGGTACGTGACCCCATGAGCCGCATTATGCGCAAAGAATGTAAGAAGCGCGGAATCAAGAGCCTACATGTATTGTTTAGCTGCGAGGAATCGGTTAAGACACAGCCCCGCGACCCTTCCAACATCCACGAGCGTACCGAGCTCGGAACCGCCAGCTTTATGCCGCCCATCATGGGTCAGATGATTGCCGGCGAGGTTATCCGCCAGATCAGTGGGCGCGGCACCGAGCGCGTGCGCGCCGATGGCCAGCGCCTGGACTAGCGGAGTGCGCCGAGATGGAGCCCCGGTTATTTGATGCACACTGCCATCTTGATTTGATGGCTTACCCGAATGCTGTTGCCGACGAAACTGCGGCTATAGGGCTGGGGGTCTTTGATTGCGGGGTCGACCCGCGCGACTTCGCGGCAGCAAAAAAGCGGGCCAGCCGCTACCCAAACATTATCGCGGGCGTCGGGCTCCATCCCTGGTGGCTCGCCGACGGCCGCTGCGGTCCTGCCGAAGTCAATCTGCTTTGCAAAGTTGCTGCCCAAGAGCGCCATATCGGCGAAGTCGGACTCGACTTTTCCGCGCGCTTCGCCGGAAGCGAACCGCTACAAATACAGGCACTTAACCGGCTCTGCGATACGCTCGTGCAGTATCCTCTTACCGGGCGCGTGATATCAATTCACGCCGTTCGTTCGGCAGGAACCGTACTGGACGTCCTCGAATCGCATGGTCTACTCATCCCAAACTCTGACTCCCCCGCTATCATCTTCCACTGGTTTAGCGGTACTTCGGACGAACTCGTCCGCGCGCGTAATGTGGGCTGCTATTTTTCTGTCAACGAACTCATGATCGCGTCTAAACGAGGACGCGAATACGCACGACAGATTCCACTCGATCGTTTACTACTCGAGACCGATGCACCAGCGGAGGCAAACACAGAAACAAGCGCGCAGTCGCTCATCAAATCGCTCACATGGACCTCGATGCGCATCGCCTCGCTCAAAAACTGTGACGCAAAGCGCATCGAATCGGCAGTTTTAGCAAATGCGCACTCTATTTTTGGCCTTCGCTAACCCCTGTGGGCAAAAAGACGACAACGATACCATTATGACGGTAGACGTACCGTCCAAGTCCTACGCAAGCTCCAGCAGCTCCGGCAGCTGGTCGATAATCTTGTCCGCGGCATCTTGGCTAAAGCCGAAGCGTTCTTCGCGCTTGGCAATGACCGTCAGGCCGGCTCGCTTGCCGGCAGTGATACCAGGCACCGAATCCTCAACGCAGCAGCAGCGATTCGCGGGCAGTCCCAGCAGGTCCAGCGCATGCAGGTAGATGTCGGGCTCGGGCTTGCTCTCCTTAAACTGCTCGCCGCTCACCACATACTCAAAGGCATCCGACAGCCCGCACGCATTGAGCACTTCCTGGATGCTATCCATGGGAGACGAGCTGGCAAGCGCCACGCGAACGCCGCGGCGCGGCAGCTCTCGAATCGTATCCACGGCGCCTGGGTTAATCAAAGCCTGATAGTCGCGCGGACGCTTATGCGCCCACTCGTCCCAACGGGCCAACGCTTCCTCGCCAGATAAATGCCCCTTACCGGCGCGCTCAAACCAATCGACCAGCATATGCAGGAAGAACTGATGTGAGGTACCGACCTGCCCGTTCAACTCCTCTTGAGTCAGGTTAAGCCCAAGCTCCTTGGCAAACGCGGCAGTCTCGCCCAGGTAGTAATACTCGGTATCGACAATGACGCCGTCCATGTCAAAGATAACGGCGTCGAACGGAAATGCGGACACGGCACCCTCCCTAACAAAAGGGCGCCTGTAAGCAGGCGCCCGAACCATGCATTAATCGGCGATTCTAACCCAGCAGCTTATCCAGCGCCACCGCAATGCCGTCTTCGTTGTTATTGGCAGTCACCATCTGGGCCACGGCCTTAACCTCGTCAACCGCGTTGCCCATGGCAACACCGGTGCCGGCCCACTCAATCATGGACTTGTCGTTCTGGCCGTCGCCAAACGAGACGACCTCGCTGGCATCGATGCCGAGCTTGGGCAGGGCACCCTCGAGCGCGCGGGCCTTGTCGATACCGGAGGCCGTAAACTCAAAGTACCAGTCGGCCGTAAACATACCCGAAAGCGTCTGAGTAAAGGGCGCATACATCTCCTCGTGATGCGCTTGCAGATAGGCCGGGTCGCCCGCAGTGAGCAGCTTGTCCACGGGATAAGTGTCCACGACCTCATGCAGGCTCTCCACCTCGCGAATCTTAAGATCGCACGCGTCGCGCTCGTATTTGACGATGTTTTTCTGCGAGCCATCCGGCAGCGTAATCATGCAGCGGTACGAATCCTCGACATGCAGATCGCGACCGAGCGAAATCATAGGAATCACGTCGAAATTACGCAGATGATCAATCAGACGGTGCAGTTCGTCAGCCGGCATGGCCTGGTCAAAAAGGACCTCATCGGTCTGAGCGTCGACCACATGCGCGCCATTAAAGGCCACCAGCAGACCGTCATGGTTATGAAGGTCGAGCTCCTGCGCCAAGGCGTGCAGCCCCCATGCGGGACGGCCCGAAGCCAAAATGAGCTTAATGCCCGACTCCTGCGCCGCGAGCAGCTTCTCGCGCGTACGCGGGCTGATGACCTTTTGGTCGTTGGTGAGCGTACCGTCGATATCCATTGCGATGGCTTTGATTGCCATATGCGCCTCCTTGCATCGTTTTTATCGCGCACTATCTTATCCGAGCCGGGGCACGTTCGCACAGCGCACGTATGACGGTTGCAAAACCACCCCATTTGAAACAAAGGCAAAAAAGTACTTGCAAAGACGCGTTCCGACATATAAGTTGATAAAAGACCGCCGTTGCGGTTTTAAGTAGATCGAGCATATGAAGTTTGAGTTTTAGCGTGTAAGAGAAGGAAGATCGGCAAAGTACAACCCCAAACGTAATGACAACTTAATGAGGTAACTGCCACATGTGAGGCACCTAGGGCATTGCTGTCTCGATTTTGAGCACGATGCCTTCCGCCTTGCATGGGCCGTTCCATCCCGCCCCTGCAGCAACTGTCTCACGGGCTCATTGAAAACCGCATAGCACCCCAACGTCAGCACATCACCCACGGCAAGCACATCACTCACGACAACCAACACATCAACAAACAGCACGAACATCAACCGATTGGAGAAGCTATGACAAACCACCACGCTGAAGACGGCGATAAGAAAAGCATTCTGGATGCCCGCATTGAGCGAGCATATGCAAACGAATATGACGCCGCCTTTGCCGCCGCGACCATCAAGAACTACGCGTCGCTACCGCTCGCGACGATCTTGGCCGACCACCCTCAACTGCTGAAGCGCTGCACAAAGATCATGGGCGACCCCGACATTCGCAAGCTGACAGACCCCTATGCCCCAAAACGCGGCAACGATTCGTACGTTCTTGCCGTAGGCTGCCTAGCCCATATGCTTACGGCGCTCGACACGAAACTCAAGCTCGAATGGGAACCCGACGAGCGTCATGAACTCGAAAGTAAGCGGAACACCCTGCGCACCGCACTGTTCCTTCCGTTGGACGGCCTCAAGCGCTGCAACGTCGAGCTCAATACACAGGCGCGGCAAAAGCCCGGGACCACGGGGCAGAAAACTCCAAGACCCCATGCGGCCATCGTCGACCGCAACCGATATAACCGCATGACCGCACACTTTTCCGCCGAGGGAGCAGCCATAAGGACGCTGATCGACCTGCTGTGCCTCCTGAGCATCAACGAGCTATTTGAGGGCTATCTCGCCCTTGTTCCCGCGACGGCACCCAAGTCGGTAGCAAAGATCATCGAGACCTGCAGACGCCAGTTTGAGCGCCATCGCAATGGCAGCGAGATGAACGCCAGCATCGCGCAGTACTACGCGGCTCATTACAAAAATGACGGATGTGCCCCTGTCGAGCATCAGCTGCGGCTCGCCTACACCACGCCCGTCGCAACGCTCCATCGCTTTGGAGCCCTTGGCGCTTGCGAGCCGTACGAACAGGCAGCCTGCCCCACAACCGAGCTCGATCTCAGGCTCGGACGAACCCTGTAGCCCGCCAGCCCCTCCGCGGGCAACAATCCTATTCCACAACACAACCAACAGAAAGGAGTCCTCATGGACACCAATCATTCCCCCATCATCAGCCCCCTCACCATGCGTGAATCCGCCCGAGGTATCACGCTCACCAGCATTTACGATGAGATGCTCGCCCGTCGCGAGCTCTCCGTCATGGGAAACATCGAAACCCCGATGGCCCACGACCTATGCCAGCAGATCCGCCTGCTCGATGCCGCCGACCCCAGCCGCCCCATCACCATATTTGTCGCCAGCGCCGGCGGAAGCGTGCGATCGGGTCTTGCGATCTATGACGCCATGCGCCTCGCATCGTGCCCCATCCGCACCGTCTGCCTGGAATTCGCCGCGTCCATGGGCGCCGTGATCTTTATGGGCGGCGACGATCGCCGTATGGCGCCCCATGCAGAGCTCATGATTCACGACCCGCTGATCCCCCAGGGGGCAGGCGGCTCGGCACTTGCGCTGCAGGAAACCAGCCGGCGTCTCATGCAGACCCGCAAGACCCTCACGCAAATCCTCTCGGACCGCAGCGGCCTCACGCCCAAGCGCATCCAGTCCCTCACCGCAAAAGACACCTACCTTTCGGCCGAGCGCGCCGTCGAGCTCGGCTTTGCCCACGAAATCCTCTCGACCACCAAGGAGGTCGCCCATGTCTAACCTCACCAGCCGCCTCGCCGCATCTGAGTCCGCATCGTCCACCATCCTCGCCAAGGATCGAATGCTTTCCTGCGACACCCGCCAAACGGGACTCAACAACAACGCACTTGTGATCGGCCCCTCGGGAGCCGGCAAGACCCGAAACGTCCTCAAGCCCAACCTGCTGCAAATGAACGCAAGCTACATCGTGCTCGACACCAAAGGCACGCTCTGTCGCGAAGTGGGACCCGTGCTGGCAGCCCACGGCTACCGCGTGCAATGTCTCAACTTCGCCGACCTCAACACCGTCCCGGCCCTTGCGCCCGGCATCGAGCGCTGCGGCTACAACCCCCTGAGGCACATTCGCCGCAAGGCGGACGGCAGGCCCAACCAGCAGGACATCCTCTCGGTGGCAAAGGCCATCTGCCCCATCGAGGACAACAACCAGCCTTTTTGGGATCATGCGGCGGCAAACCTGCTGTCGTGTCTTATCGCCTACGTCACCGAACAGCTACCCGCCGACGAGCAGACGATCAGCTCGGTCATCAAGCTGATCGAGCACCTGCAGGACGGTGCCACGGGTCGATTGTTTGACGACCTGATCACGATCGACCCCCAAAGCTATGCCCTCTCGCTATGGCGGCGCTACGCCATTACGCAAAATGCCGAGCGCATGCACGCGAGCATCGTCGGCATCCTTGCCGAAAAGGTCATGTGTCTGGGATTCGACGGTGCGGCACAGCTCTATCGTGAGTGCCATCAGGTGGACTTCGCTTCCATGGGACACACCCCCTGCGCCCTATTTGTAACCGTGAGCGATATTGACCGCAATCTCGATCCGCTGACCGGCCTCTTTATTTCGCAGGCGTTTATGGGCCTCATTCGTGAGGCCGATAGGCAGCCCGACGGCAGCCTGCCCGTGCCCGTGCGCTTTATGCTCGATGACTTCGCAAATCTGCAGATCCCCCAGATCGACAACGTGCTCTCGATTATCCGAAGCCGCAACATCTGGGCAACGCTGCTGCTGCAGTCGACCAACCAGCTCGATGCGCTCTATGGCGAGGCACGCGCACGCTCCATCATGGGCAACTGCGACACGCATCTGGTGCTGGCGTTCCAGGATCCCGAGAGTGCCCGGGTGTTTTCCGAACGCGCCGACGCGCTGCCCAGCACGCTCATGGCGACGCCGATCGATCGCTCGTGGCTCTTTGTGCGCGGCCACACTCCCGAACAGGTCGAGCGCTTTAGGCTCGAAGACCATCCGCTCTACGGGGAGCTGCCCGAGGCGCAGCGAGACCATGCGGAGGCCGAGATCTAGGCGCAGGGTTCTCGCGGCGCGCGGCGCCCCGGCGATGTTCCACAAAGGCCGTGCGCCCCGGGACTACGGCAAAGCAAAGGGGCCCGCATCCGATAGGATACGGGCCCCTGACTATAAGGCGCGATGCGTTAACAGCAGCGACTACTTACGATGCGCGCGGTAGAACTCGATGAGCGCCTGGGTCGAAGCGTCCTGCTCGGCCTTGGCGGCGTCGTCGTGGAAGGCCGGGGTAATCTGCTTGGCAAGCTGCTTGCCCAGCTCGACGCCCCACTGGTCGTAGGAATCGATGCCCCAGACCGTGCCCTCGACAAACGTGATGTGCTCGTACAGGGCGATGAGCTCGCCGAGTGCGAACGGGGTCAACGTATCGCCGAAGATCGAGGTCGTCGGACGGTTGCCCTCAAAGCAGCGGGCCGGGACGATCTGCTCGGGCGTGCCCTCGGCGCGCACCTCATCGGCCGTCTTACCAAAGGCGAGTGCCTTGGTCTGGGCCAGGAAGTTGCCCAGGAACAGCTCGTGAACATCCTGGCCGCTGTCGGTTGCGGGGTTGGCAGTGTTGGCGAAGGCGATGAAATCGGCCGGAACCACCACGGTGCCCTGGTGCAGCAGCTGGTAGAAGGCATGCTGACCGTTGGTGCCGGGCTCGCCCCAGAAGATCTCACCGGTGTCGGAGGTCACGGCGCTGCCGTCCCAGCGGACGTGCTTGCCGTTGGACTCCATGGTGAGCTGCTGCAGATAGGCCGGGAAGCGGTGCAGGTACTGGCAGTACGGCAGCACGGCGTGGCTCTTGGAACCGAAGAAGTTGACGTACCAGACGTTGAGCAGGCCCATCAGCGCGACGGCGTTGTTCTCGAGCGGGGTATTGCAGAAGTACTCGTCGATGGCGTGGAAACCCTCGAGGAACTGCTGGAAGCGCTCGGGACCGAGCACGACGATCAGCGACAGACCCACGGCGGAGTCGACGGAATAGCGGCCGCCGACCCAGTTCCAGAAACCAAAGGCGTTAGCGGGGTCGATGCCAAAGGCCTCGACCTTGTCGAGTGCGGTGGAAACGGCAACGAAGTGCTTGGCCACGGCCTCGGCGTTCTGCTCATCGGAGCCGTCGATGGCACCCTGAGCCTTGAGCTGCTCGAGCATCCAGGTCTTGACCTCGCGAGCGTTGGTGAGGGTCTCGAGCGTGGTGAAGGTCTTGGAGACGATAATCACGAGCGTGGTCTCGGGATCCAGGCCCTTGAGCTTCTCGGCTTGGTCGTTGGGGTCGATGTTGGAGATATAGCGGCAGTCGATACCGGCGTCGGCGTAGGGACGCAGGGCCTCGTAGGCCATGACCGGGCCCAGATCGGAGCCACCGATGCCGATGGACACCAGATGCTCGATCTTCTTGCCGGTAACGCCCTTCCACTCACCGGAGCGCACGCGCTCGGCAAAGGCGTACATGCGGTCGAGGACCTCGTGCACGTCGGCGACGACGTCCTGGCCGTCAACGATGAGCTGGCCCTTCTCGCTTGCCGGACGGCGCAGCGCGGTGTGCAGGACGGCACGGTCCTCGGTGGTGTTGATGTGCTCGCCGGAGAACATGGCGTCGCGGCGCTCCTCGAGCTTCACCTCGCGGGCAAGATCGCACAGCAGCTTGACGGTCTCATCGGTCACCAGGTTCTTGGACAGGTCGAAGTGCAGGTCACCGGCGTCAAAGCTCAGCTTGTTCACGCGCTCTGCATCGGCAGCGAACCAGGCCTTGAGGTCGATACCTTCGGCCTCGAGCTTCTCCTGATGAGCCTCGAGCGCCTTCCAAGCGGCGGTCGACGTAGCGTCGATAGGTGCGGCAACAGTTGCCATAAAGTCCTCCTCAACATACGGGCGCAAACCTCCATGCGCCCGGATAATCAGATGCCCCTATTCTAGCGCAGGTCAAGACCGTAATCAGCGAGCGTTGCCAATCCGCCCCCAAACGGCGACCGACCAAAAAGGGACAGGTTTATTTTGGCAGGTCAAACGCTTTACCTACCAAAAATAGCCCATCTCTTTATGGCAGACACTAGGCCGCGGCGCACACGCTGCCGAGCAGCTCGCGCAGAGGAGACCCAATGCCCTCAAGCAGTTCGGGAGCGATAATGGCAAAAACGGGAACCTCGCCGGCCCCCACGACGGCAGGCACTTTGCCCTCCGAGACAATACATCCATAAGGGACAAAACCGTCTTCGCCGGCATCGAGCGCCGCCATGCGACGCGCGAGTTCGCGCGCAAAGCCAGCAGTATCGGCATCGCCAATCGCCAGGACAAAGTCCACGCCTTCGTCGGTCGCCAGGGCCACAGCTTCGTCGATCAGCTCGTCTCCCCCGTCGCCCTCAACCGAGCCGCAACGAAAAAGCACGCGCTCGAGCAGAGCTCGGTCAAGCGAGCCGAGCGCCGCCGAGACAAGCTCATCGCGCGTATGTTTGTCGCCACCCAGCACCACCAGCGCCTTGGTGCCGCCGTAGTGAGCGACCAATCGTCCACACCAGCGAGCCACGTCTCCATCCGCAACAAGGCGCGTCGGCATACCAAACCCATAGTTGACCATTATCCCCACAACCCTTCCGTGCTTTATGGTGGTATCGATCGTTAGGCTCATGCTACGAAGCGAGGTTTTCCGGGCTGTTTCGCGCTCTTTAGCGCTGCGTTAAAACCCGATGCAACCGCCCGACCATACCTGCCAAAAAGGGACAGGTTTGTTTTGGTCGGTCAAGCGTTTTACCTACCAAAATAAACCTGTCCCTTTTTGGCAGGTTTTGACGATGTCCGGACGAGCGGGTATTATCGAACATGCATTCGATAAGAACATGTGTTTGATGGGAGGACGCGTGGGGGACGGGCGTCACACCTATATCTGCATCGACCTCAAGACGTTTTACGCCAGCGTCGAGTGCGTCGACCGCGGGCTCGATCCGCTCACCACCCACCTGGTCGTTGCCGACGAATCACGCGGGCGTACGACCATCTGCCTCGCCATTACCCAGGCCATGAAGGACCTCGGGATACACAACCGCTGCCGCCTGTTTGAGATTCCCGACGGCATCGACTACATCAAGGCCGTACCGCGCATGCAGCACTACATGGAGGTGTCGGCGCAGATCTACGGTATCTACCTGGAATACGTCAGTCCGCAAGACGTTCACGTCTACTCAATTGACGAGTGCTTTATCGACGTGACACCCTATCTAGAGCTCTACCATACCAATGCCAAAAGCTTTGCCTGCATGCTGCGCGATGAGGTCCTCGCGCGCACCGGCATCACGGCGACAGTCGGCATCGGCCCCAACCTATTCCAGGCCAAGGTGGCGCTCGACATTACCGCTAAGCACGTACCCAGCCGCATCGGTATACTCGACGACGAGACCTTTCGCAAGGAGATCTGGCCCCATCGCCCCATCACCGATATCTGGGGCATCGGCCCCGGCGTGGCAGCCCGCCTCGAAAAGTACGGGGTATACGATCTGATGGGCGTCGCCGCGCTCGACGAAAACCTGCTTTACGACGAACTCGGCGTCAATGCCGAGTATCTCATCGACCACGCCTTTGGGCGCGAGCCGACAACTATCGCCGATATTCAGGCCTATCGCCCGCAGGCAACTTCAACCACCACAGGACAAGTGCTCTCGAAGGGTTATGCCTACGAGCAGGCCTACACCATCTTGCGCGAGATGGTCGATGCCGCCGTACTGGACTTGGTCGATAAGCATGTAGTCTGCGACAGCATCTCGCTCTTTGTGGGCTACGCGAGCGAGCGCGCCGACATACGCCGCCTCGACGCCAGCGGCACAGCGCAATATGTAGACGGATGCGGGCATTTGCGTTCGAGCACGTCGAGCATCGAACCCGCCGCAACCGCCGGCCCCGAGCTCGCACCCCGTGCACCCAAGCCCGTCCAGCGCGATGACGAACGACGCCGTCTGGTGCGCGAAGCACAGGCAATCGACGGCATCTTTGTGGGAGAGCATGGCGGCAAACCGCGTGGCGGCTATGCCGCGCTCTTTGCGCACTCTAACGCTTCGCGCAAGCTGCCCGAGCGCACCAATTCGTTTAAGAAGATCATGGGCCATTTCGATGAGCTCTGGGCGCAGACCGTCGATCCCAAACGACCGGTCAAGCGCATCAATTTGGGCTTTGGCAACCTCATGCCCGAGGAATTTGCCACCATCGATCTGTTTAGCGATGTTAAGGCCGATGAACGCGAGCGTGACCTGGCCCGCGCCGTTCTGGCCGTGAAGGGCAAGTACGGCAAGAATGCCCTGGTCAAGGGATTAAGCTTTACCGCCGGCGCCACCGCACGCGAACGCAACGATCAGGTAGGAGGACACCGTGCCTAAGGCCCAACAACAGCCGATGCGGCCACCGACGCCTTTTGAACGCCTGGCGGACCCCGAGGGAAGACGTCGCTCCGCCGACCCCAGGCTCACCGCTAACGGTGCCGTTCGCGCCAACCGCGCCGCGCAGTTTATGCCCTTTGCCGCCCTCACGGGATACTATGAGCTCGTGCGCAAACAAGAGATCTCTGTTGAGCCCAAATGCGAACTCACGGAAGAAAAAGCCCTCGAACTTTCAAAAAAGCTCGAGGGCCTCAAACGCGGCGACTTGGTGCGCGTCACTTATTACGATACATACGGCTATCGTAGCCGCACCGGCATTCTCGACGAAGTGCTCCCCGCGTTCAAGCTGCTCAAACTCCGAGACATCGCCATCGGCTTCGACGATATCCAAGACATCGAGCTGCGCGGCCGAGCCTAGGCGCAAGCGCACGCCCGGCCCTACGGCTTTATGACGTAATAGCCCGCATCCCTCACGGCAGCCTCAAGCACCTCACGATCGATCGGGTTTTTAGAACGGATGCACGCCGTGTGGTCTGTATACGTCACCGTGGCCCAAATGCCATCGAGAGCGTTGAGGGCGTTCGTCACATTTTGCGCGCAACCGCCGCAGCTCATACCGCCAATAAGCAGCTCATCGCTATAGGGGTAGTGAGACACATCGGTGTCCGCGACCGCGACCCTCTTGATCTTCTTTCTGCCCGCCCCATCGCCGCAACAGCATGTGCCATGCGTCGATGCGACAATACGCCGGAATCCAAAAAATAAGCCGCCGGCTATGACGCCATCGCCTTCGGCTGCCCCGCCATGGGCTCCGAGGAGCTCGAGTACGATGAGTTTCAGCCGATGTGGGACGAAGTCAAGGAGACCCTCGGCGACAAGAAGGTCGTCCTCTTTGGCTCCTATTCTTGGGCCGAGGGCGAATGGATGGACAACTGGAAGGCGGACGCCGACGAGGCCGACGTCCACGTCGTCGATTCCGTCATCTGTTACGACGCCCCCGACGATGAGGCAGAGGCCGCCTGTCGCGCCCTTGGAGCCGAGCTCGCCTAACGGCGATAAGCTCCGCCCATACGCGGCTCTGCACCAAAACACATTCGCATCCCAACAAAAACGGGGCTGGATCCAAATCCAGCCCCGTTTTCTGCTATGTCAGCCACATAAAGCAGCTACGAGATATTGCCCAAAAACGCCTTGGTGCGCTCGCTCTTGGGATGGTCGAAGACCTCGCTCGGCGTGCCCTCCTCTACGATAACGCCGCCGTCCATAAAGACGACGCGGTCGGCGACGTCGCGGGCAAAGCCCATCTCGTGCGTCACCACGATCATCGTCATGCCGTCACGCGCAAGATCGCGCATGACGCCAAGGACGTCGCGGACGAGCTCGGGATCAAGCGCCGACGTAGCCTCGTCAAAGAGCATCACGTGCGGATTCATCGACAGGGCGCGGGCGATGGCCACGCGCTGCTGCTGGCCGCCCGAAAGCTGGCTCGGCATAAAATCGATGCGCTCGGCCAGACCGACCTTGGTCAGCTCCTCGACGGCAATCTTCTCGGCCTCTTCCTTGCTGCGCTTGAGCACCTTTTGTTGCGCAAGCATGACGTTCTTTTTGACCGACAGGTGCGGAAACAGATTGAACTGCTGAAACACCATGCCCAAGTGCGTACGCACCTTATTGAGGTCGACGCCCTTGGCGCACACATCCACGCCCTCAACGACAATCGAGCCGCTCGTGGGCTCCTCAAGACGGTTAATGCAGCGAAGCATCGTCGACTTGCCCGAGCCCGAGGGGCCCAGGACCACGACGACCTCACCCTTGTGCACATCCAGATCGATGTCGCGCAGGACCACGTTATCGCCAAAGGCCTTCTGGAGATTCTTGATGCTGACGACGACCTCGTTCGAGTTATTGGTTTCGCTCATAATAGAACCTCCTTACAGGCCTGCAATATGATCGGCGGGTGTCGCGACAACCTGTCCGGCGCTCTTGGTGGGACGCTTCTTTTTGGTTTCGGCCGTCCCCAGAAGCCTCGCCTCAAGACCGCTCACCAAGCGCGCAAGCGGCAGGGTAATGACCAGATAGAACAGGGCGGCAACCACATACGGCGTGATGGAGCCCGTCGTCGCCACGATGGTGCGGGCATTCATGACGATCTCGACCACGCCCACGGCGGCGAGCAGCGACGTATCCTTGTAAAGCAGGATAAACTCGCTGGTCAGCGTAGGCAGGACATTGCGGAACGTCTGCGGAATCATAACGTAGAGCAACGTCTGGAAGGCATTCATGCCCAGCGAGCGGGCAGCCTCGTTTTGGCCCTTGGGAATCGACTGAATACCGGCACGGAAGATCTCGCACAGGTACGCAGACGAGTTCATGGCCATGACGATAACGCCCAAGACGTAGTCGTCCACCTTGACGCCGGCAAGTGGCAGGCCAAAGAACGCGATATAGATCTGCAGGAACGCCGGCGTACCGCGGATGATATTCACGTAGATGCCGGCAAGACAGCGCAGGATGCGCGACTTGGAGATGCGCATGAGCGACAAGGCAAAGCCAAAGGGGATTGCCAGCGGAAACGCCACAAGCACGATCGAGAGCGACATAAGGAAGCCCTTAAATACGACCGGCAGGCTCTGGACCAAAATGACCGGGTTCAAGAACAGGCGCAGGAACATATTGGAATTCCAAGCCTCGACCCACGGCTGTTCCTTAAGATCGGCCTGGAAGTTATCGAAGGCCGTCACGCCCTTAATCTCGACGGAAGGAATCTTGGAAATCTTCTTGGTCGAACCGTCGGCGAGCGTATAGGTGCCGCTAAAGGCCTCGTCGCCGCCTTCGACGGGGAAGGTCACGCCGTACACCTCGACACGGAAAAAGCCGCCGGCAGGCGCCGTCTCGCCAAAGTCGATCTTGAGCGTCTGGCCATCAGCCGTGCACGTGGGCTTCATGGGTGTGCGATCCATGAGGTCCTCGCCCGAGAGCATCGTCAATCGCGTGTCATCGGTACCAAACGTCGTGCCGTCGACAAACGTCAGCGAAAGACCGCTCAGCTCCTCGTCGGCGTCGGCCTGAACTTCCCAGGTAATGCGTGTCTCGGTGCCGCCGACCACATCACTGCCCGAACCGGTGTTGGGTCGGGCGGTAATCTTTGCGGTCTCAAGCGCTTGGGCAGTCGAGGGCGCAGATGCCCCCACGCACACCAGCGCGAGCGCCACGGCCATGACACAGGCTAGCTTTTGGAGCAAGGCGGGTAGTGAAGAACGCTGCTCAGCGGCCCCTTTGTTCAGTCGAGACAAGGTGGCTCCTATCGTAGAAGTTGCCGGCAAAAAGAGACGGAAACACTCTCCGTCGAGAGAAGCGCAAAGGCCCTCTCCGCTAAACGGAAAGGGCCCACACGCAATCAAGTATCTGTTTACTTGATGTTGTACTTAGCCATGAGGGCGTCAACGGTGCCGTCGTCGGTCAGGTCCTTGATGGCCTGGTTGATGTCGTCCTTGAGCTTGGTGTTGCCCTGGTTGATGGCAATAGCGTACTCCTCGCCGGTGCTGATCTGTTTAACCGTGTGGCAGGTATTGAACTGCTCGGCGGTCAGCTGGCTGGCAACGGAGCGGTTGGTGACTACGGCATCGCCCTTGTCGGACTGCAGGGCGCTGAAGCACTCGGTAGCGTCCTTGTAGGGGACGATCTTGGCCTTGGGGAAGTTCTCCTGGGCAAAGGCCTCGGCGGTCGAGCCAGACTGGACGATGATGGTAGCGTCGGCGTTGTTGAGCTTCTCGCTGTAATTGTCGGCCGTGATGTCGGTGTTATCGACCTTGGTCACGATAGCCTGATCGTCCATGTAGTAGGAATCGGAGAAAGCGACTTCCTTCTCACGCTCGGGCGTGTCGGTGATAGCCGCAATGGAGACGTCATACTTGGTGCCCGAAGCGACGCCGGGGACGAGCGTGTCGAAGTCGTTGTTGACGTACTCGACATCCAGGCCCAGCTTGTCGCCGATAGCCTTGATGAGCTCAAGGTCAAAGCCCTGATAATCGCCGTTGTCATCCTTGTACTCAAACGGAGCGTACTCGGCAGAGGTGCCGACGGTCAGCGTACCGTCCTTGACGAGCGCGTACTCCTTGGAGCCGTCGACCTTCTCGACCTTAGCGTCGTCAGAGCTGCTGGAACCGGCATCAGAACCAGAGGTGGCGTTGGACGAGCCGCAGCCCGTCAATGCGAGGGCGAGCGCCATGGCGCCCGTGGCGGCAAATGCGCCAAGCTTCTTCAGCTTCATAATCAGTCTCCTTCCAATGGCCCCATGTAATTCAGGGGCCTGCAAAAACTGAGGGCTATTATGCACCCGCGTGAGAGAATCTGCAATTAGAAAACTGATTGAAACAAACCCATAACGTGAATGGAACACTCCACTTTATGACAGTCATTACTGCTGCAATGACCTTAATAGTTTAATTTCAGCCGCATAACCTGCAAGTTCGTTCGGCGTTTCCAAAATGAATGGCAGTGATCGCAGGCAGCTATTCGATACAATATTCTGCATAACCTGCATTCCACCGCCAAGTTCCTCGCTGCCGAGGTAACCCTTGCCGATGCACTCATGCCGGTCCTTATGGGCACCGCGGGGATTCTTGGAATCATTGATATGCACAGCGCGCAGGCGCTCGATACCCACCACACGATCGAACTCGTCGAGCACACCGTCAAGATCTTGGACGATATCATAGCCGGCGTCATTTACATGGCAGGTGTCCAGGCAAACGCCCAGCTTGGCCGACAGCTCGGGGCGCCTGTCAGCAACGCCCTCGATGATGATCGCCAGTTCCTCAAAGCTGCGGCCCACCTCGGTGCCCTTGCCAGCCATGGTCTCGAGCAGCACCGTCGTCTGCTGGCCCTCAAACATCACCTGGCACAGGGTGTCGACGATCATCTGAATGCCGGCGTCGGAGCCCTGTCCCACATGCGCACCGGGATGGAAATTGTAGTAGTTACCGGGCAGCGCTTCCAGACGCTGCAGGTCCTCTGCCATGGCCTCCAGGGCAAACTCGCGCGCCCGCTCTTTGGCCGAGCAGGGGTTATAGGTATACGGAGCATGGGCCACGAGGGGACCAAAATCGTTTTGTTCCATAAGCTCGCGCAGGGCCGCCACGTCATCAATGTCAAGGTCTTTCGCCTTGCCGCCGCGCGGGTTGCGCGTAAAGAATGCAAAGGTATTGGCGCCAATGGATAGCGCCGTCTCCCCCATCGCCCGATAGCCCTTCGTCGTGGATAGGTGACACCCAATCGTCAGCATCCCCAGCTCCCCCTCATCAGTTACGGTGAAATAGTTCCTGTTGATGCCTTATTCTGCCGCAAACAGGAACTATTCCACCGCAAGTTATAAAAGGGTCATGAGGAGCGCGTTTTGCCGAAGGCCTTAAGCACCGCCGTCACGGGTCCAGGCTGAAAACGGCGGCGTACGTCGTCGAGACGCTCGGGAATATCGATATGCTGCGGGCAGTGCCGCGCGCATTTGCCGCATTTGACGCAATTGCTCACCAACTTGGGCTCGCTTGTGCGCACCGCGCTCGCCGTAAAGTACTGCGATAGACCCGTAAACCAGCTGTGCGCATAGCTTGCGTTGTAGGCGGCAAAACACCCAGGAATATTGATGCCTTTAGGACACGGCATGCAATAGCCGCATCCCGTGCAGGGCACGCGATTCGATTTTTCAAACTCCGTCAGCACGTGCGCGATGGCATCGAGCTGAGTAGCTGTCATCGAATCCGGCAGGGCCCGATCGGCCAACGCCGCGTTCTCATCCACCTGCGCGGTATCGGTCATACCCGAAAGCAGCATCGTCACCTGAGGATGATTCCACACCCACGAAAGCCCCCAAGCGGCAGGGGTGCGCAAATGCGGGTCACAGGCGTCATCGAGCACAGCGCGGGCCCGCGGGGGCAGCTTGCCTGCTAGACGCCCGCCCAAAAGCGGCTCCATCACAAACACCGCGAGGCCTCGCTCGGCGGCGGCCATGAGCCCCGCCGTTCCCGCTTGGTAACGCTCGCCGGCATAGTTGTACTGTATCTGGCAAAAATCCCAGTCATATGCGTCAAGCATCGTCAGGAAATCCGCCGCGCTGCCGTGATACGAAAAACCAATCTGGCGAATGCGCCCCGCTGCCTTTTGACGCGCGATCCAGTCCTCGATGCCCAACGCCACCACACGTTCCCACTGGGCGGGCGAGGTGATGTTGTGTATAAGGTAGTAGTCGATATGGTCAGTCCGCAAACGGTGCAGTTGCTCGTCGAAGATGCGGTCGAAATCATCCGCGCACTTGCACGAAGCGTGCGGCAACTTCGTCGCCAGCAACACCCGGTCACGCAGCCCCAAGCGCTCAAGCGAGGCGCCCACGCACGCCTCGTTACCGGGATAGAGATACGCGGTATCCAGATAATTAATCCCCTGCTCCACCGCACGGGAAATGATAGTATCGGCTGTCTTCGCATCCGGACGTCCCGGCGCACCGGGAAATCTCATGCAGCCCAGACCCAGAGCGGATATTCGGTTACCACTTTTGGGGTCAACGCGGTATTGCACGGCCCCTCCCTTCGCCATCAGCGCCCCGGCAAGGCGAAACACAATGGTCACGCGGCCGAAACATCGTGGAATCGCAATCGAGAACGTATCGTAACCCAACAGAAATCGAGTCGTCATGGCAGCGCTTTAACATCAGCAAAAAGTCCGATGAAAGGAGGCGAGCGCGACCACACGCGAGGACGCCTACCCCTACCCCGGCGAGCAGTACATCCTTTCGGTCGACCGTTACCAGATCGAGGTCATGGACCATCTGGACGAGCTTCCTGCCACAGGCGCCGTCATCTTCTGCACCTTCCCCAAGGTGCGCGATGGCGTTGGATATCCCGCGCGCGTTTTTGCCATCTGCCCCGCGGCATAAGTTCCCATGCATTTGTTCTTCTAAATTCAGCCTCCGGTGTACGCCACATGCCCCAGCGGCATACAATCCATCAGGCGCCCCATATGCGGGCGCCTTTTATATGGGGAGATGATTCACATGCAGATCAACAAGGTCGCCTTTATCGGCAAGGGTGGCGTCGGCCTGCTCTACGGCAGCATGATTGCCAAGACCCTCGGCAACGATGCCGTCGAATACGTCATGGATGACGCGCGTTTCGAGCGCCACGTGGGCGATGCGCTCACCGTCAACGGAAAGCCCTGCACGCTCAAGTCCGTCCGCGCCAGCGAGGCAACGCCCGCCGATCTGGTCATTCTCACGGTCAAGACGACGGGGCTCAACCAAGCACTCAAGACTATGGAGCGCGTCGTGGGACCCAACACACTCATCGCCTCGCTGTGCAACGGCATTACGAGCGAGCAAAAAATAGCCGAGCGCTTTGGCTGGAAGCACACCGTCCTGGGCATCTGCCAGGGCATGGACGCCGTATTCCTTAACGGCGCGCTCACCTTTACCAATGCGGGCGAGATTCGCTTTGGCGCGGCAGCAGGCACCGAGCCCGCAACCGTCACCGCCATCGATGAGCTCTACACGCGCTGCGGCATCGCCCATACCGTCGAGAGCGACATTGCGCACCGCATGTGGGCCAAACTCATGCTCAACGATGGCATCAACCAGACCTGCATGGCCTACGGCGGCACGTACGGGAGCGCCACGGAACCGGGCTCCGAGCAGCGTCGCTGCTTTGTTTCCGCCATGCGCGAGACACTTGCGGTCGCCAACGCCGAGGGCGTTGAGCTTACCGAGGCAGACCTGACGCAGATGGTGCACCTCATCGAGGGAATCGACCCCGCCGGCATGCCCTCGATGGCGCAGGACCGCATCGCACAACGTAAAACCGAAGTCGAGGAGTTCGCGGGCACCATCTGCCGCCTGGCCGCCAAACACGATATCCAAGTGCCGCAAAACGATTGGCTCTACCAGAGGATTCGCGAAATAGAAAGCAGCTGGCAGCCTCGCCCGCACGGCGACGCGCGCAATGTAAGCAGACAGGCCTTCGCGAGGATCCCATCGCTCGCGAAGGCCTGTCGCATTTAGGCCGAGGCTAAAACTGAGGCTCGTTTTGCGACTCCGGGACCTCGTCCTCGTCATCGCGGCAAAGCACCACGCCGGCGCTTCCCAACAGCGCCGCTGCAATCAAGGCGCTCACAACCACAGGAGCAGCACCCGTAGTGGACTGCAAGCCGGCAACTAACGCCGCCGTCGGACCAAGACATCCGATCAAAAGGGCAACGACGGCAATAGCGACATCTCGAGCGTTCATGGGATCACTTCCTCCACGAGAAAGACCTTGTTTCTCATGACTTAGTGTGCCCCGCGCCCATATGCCCAACGTAGTGCCACGGTAAGGGCTCTGTTAACCCAAATGCATATAAAAACGGGCGACTTTACATTGGCCGAAAGCTCAGTAAAGACGCCCGTCCATCATGTGCAATCGATGCCGACAGATTACCAACCGGTGTAGTAATCGGTAGTTCCGGCTGCGCAACCCGAATCGTAGACCTTGCACTCGCCCTTAGAGCCCGTAAAGGTCGAGCCCTGGGACTTATCGCTCGCAGCCACCACGTAGTAGCCGTCGGAATCACGCCAAAAGCCCTCGGAATCCAGCGTCCACTCACCCGTGCGGTGGTGATACAACACGTTGCTGCTGTAATAGGTCTCGCGACGACCGTTGTAGTTATTGACGCCGCTCGAGCGCGTCAGGCCCGAGCCGTTCGCGTAATACGCAGCAGACGCGTAAGACGAGCCGGAGCCGGCGTTGTAATACGAAGCCTGAACGGCCTCGGCAGCTTCTGCCTCGACGGCCGCAGCCTCGAGCGCCTCGCGCTTAGCATCCTCGAGCGTGGAGCGAAGCTCGTCGAGCTCGGCCGACTTCGCGTCGACCTCCTCCATCGTCAAAAGACTGCCCGCACCGTCGATACAACCCTGCAGTACAGCGCGCTCGTCATCGGTGGCATAGTCACCGTACATGTTCATGATGATCTGCGCGCGGACCTCTAGGGAATCGCGCTTGGCCCCCATCGAGGCGTTCCACTCCTGCATGGAGCCAAAGCCGTCGCCACGATAGTCGACGGGCTGCATCAGGGTCGCCTCGGACGGCGTTGATCCGACCGCGTCGGACAGTGTTGCCGCGTGGGCATCGGTTACGCCGGCACCCACTAAAAGCGCCACGGCAAGCGTGGCAGAAAGGGCGGCGGCCTTCGGTTTTCGTGAATCGATCCTCATGTAGCTGGAAACCTCCGTAGTGAGTTTTTGCTGCGTTTAAGCTGCGTGTGATTCGATCGCGCTGCATAGTACCCCGAGTAAATCGCGACCTGCGGTTTTTCTCAAAAGGTGCACGTCATTTGCGTAAAACTCACATCCTCTCAACAGGAGTTTTCCACAACTCGCATGCATAAAGCATGCCAAAAACCCTGTAATAGCGCCCTTCCTATGCAAAAAAGGCGCCTGCGCAACCATTGTTCGCGCAGGCGCCTTGAGCAGGCATTTTATGCAGTTATACCTATCGAGTCGCAAGGGGCCCTTGCACAAGTCGCCCTACTCGTCCAGCGCGGCAAAGGCCTGCTTCAGATCCCAAATGATGTCCTCGGCGTTCTCGGTACCAATGGAAAGACGGATTGTAGAGGGCGTAATGTTCTGCTCGGCAAGCTCCTCGGAAGAGAGCTGGGAGTGCGTGGTGGTAGCCGGGTGCACGACGAGCGACTTGACGTCGGCCACGTTGGCGAGCAGCGAGAACACCTGCAGGTGGTCGATGAACTTCCAAGCAGCCTCCTGGCCGCCCTTGATCTCGAAGGTGAAGATCGAGGCGCCGCCACGGGGGAAATACTTCTGGTACAGCTCATGGTCGGGGTGCTCGGGCAGGCTCGGGTGGTTCACCTTGGCAACATGGCCGTCACCGATCAGGAACTCAACGACCTTCTTGGTGTTCTCGACATGGCGGTCAACGCGCAGCGACAGGGTCTCGGTGCCCTGGAGCAGGACCCAGGCGTTAAACGGGCTAATGCAGGCGCCCTCGTCACGCAGCAAGATAGCACGGACATAGGTCGCGAAGGCAGCGGGGCCGGCGGCCTCGGCAAACGAGACGCCATGGTAGGAGGGATTGGGCTCGGCGATCTGCGCATACTTGCCGCTCGCCTTCCAGTCAAAGTTGCCGCCATCGATAATCACGCCGCCCAACGAGGTGCCGTGGCCGCCAATAAACTTAGTTGCAGAGTGAACGACGATGTTGGCGCCGTGCTCCAGCGGACGGAACAGATACGGGGTGCCGAAGGTGTTATCGACAACAACCGGAAGACCATGCTTCTTAGCGACCTCGGAGATAGCGTCGATGTTGGGGATATCGGAGTTGGGGTTACCGAGCGTCTCGAGGTAAATGACCGTGGTGTTGTCCCTGATGGCGCCCTCGACCTCGTCCAGGTTGTGGGCATCGACGAAGGTGGTCTCGACACCAAACTGGGAGAGCGTGTGCTCCAGCAGGTTGTAGGAACCGCCGTAGATGGTCTTTTGGGCCACCACATGGTCGCCGGCCTGAGCGAGGGCCTGCAGGGTATAGGTGATGGCGGCGGCGCCAGAGGCGACGGCGAGGCCGGCAACGCCGCCCTCGAGCGCGGCAATGCGATCCTCAAAGACGCCCTGGGTGGAGTTGGTCAGACGACCGTAGATATTCCCGGCGTCGGCAAGGCCAAAGCGGTCAGCAGCGTGCTGGGAGTTGCGGAACACATAGCTCGTGGTCTGGTAGATAGGCACAGCGCGGGAATCGGATGCGGGGTCGGCGCTCTCCTGGCCAACGTGCAGCTGCAGGGTGTCGAAGCCAAAGGTGTGCTCGGGATTGTTGATAAACTGGCTCATGATGATCTCCTTGATCAAACAAAAGTAATAAGAGTAAGAGAAGTAAGCCCCTGTCTCCTGATCACGCCGACGGGCGCAAGCAGGAGCCCGGCATTCGTCTTAGTAAGCAGTTCATATGCGGCCCTCCTTTTGACATCCCGTTCTCGTGGTCTGATTAATTACCTACCTCCTTTGTGTGTTTTGAATAGTACGAGCATTGTTTCGCGCGGTCAATCACTTAAAAGCGCTAACCTGTTATCGGTTTTTTAGATAGCTATCGAAAGGACGGGTGCCGATGACCCTCCAGCAGCTTCGTTTTCTTATCGCCGTGGCAGAATCCGGCTCAATTAACGCCGCAGCTCAGCGCCTCTATACCGCGCAATCCAATATCTCCAACGCCGTCAAAAGCCTAGAGCAGGAGCTCCGTCTGGAAATCTTTACGCGCTCCAGCCGCGGCGTCACACTCACCAACGACGGCACCGAGCTTTTAGGCTATGCGCGCCAGGTCGTAGAGCAGGCCGATATGCTCGAGGCCCGCTACGAGGACGGCGGCACACCCCAGGCACGCCTTGCCGTCTCGGCCCAGCACTACGCTTTTTCGGTCGAGGCCTTTGTCAACGTCGTCGAGCGCTGCCGCGACAGTAAGTTCGAGTTCATCATGCGCGAGACCACCACGTCACAGATCATCGACGACGTCCGCGCATTTCGCAGCGATATCGGCATTCTGTATCTGGATGACTTTAACGCCCGCGTCCTGCAGAAGGCCTTCGCCGACGCCCGCGCAAGCTTCCATCCCCTCTTCGATGCAACGGTCCACGTCTTCGTTAGCGAGCGCCATCCGCTCGCACGCCGCCCCCAGCTATCGCTTGCCGACCTTACGCCCTATACGCGCTACAGCTTTGAGCAGGGGACCTCGAACTCCTTCTATTACGCCGAGGAGCCGTTTAGCTATATCCCCTGCGACCGCAACATCCGCGTTTCCGACCGTGGCACGCTCACCAATCTGCTCATCACGTCGAACGGTTACACTTTGTCGACCGGTGTCCTCTCCAATGAAATGCAATGGGGCATGGCATCGATCCCGTTGGCAGACGCTCCAACGATGCGCGTGGGCTACATCATGCACGATGAGCGCAAGCCCTCTCCCCTGCTGCGGCAATACCTCGACGAACTCGATCGCATCATCCACGAAAACCAACCATTTGGGGACGGGATAGAAATGGCAGATTTAAAAGCCCTCTAGCTCTTGACAATTCAGGTCGCCCATCTTTCTTGGCGACAACGTCTCCACCATCCTTGTGGAGCGGCACGCCTCGCATAAAACAGGATGGACCGGGCGCTACAATAGACAGCCGCAAGAGAGGAACTCGACGAAAGGAAGTCTGTGAAGGTCATCATCTATACCGACGGCTCGGCTCGATCCAATCCGGGACGCGGTGGCTACGGCGCCGTGCTCAAATACACCAACCCCGCCGGCAAGACCTTCACCTCCGAGCTTTCGCGTGGCTACGCCAAGACCACCAACAACCGCATGGAGCTCATGGCGGTCATCGTGGCGCTCGAGGCGCTCAACCGTCCCTGCGAGGTCGAGGTCCACTCCGACTCGCAGTACGTCGTCAACGCCTTTAACAGGCACTGGATCGACGGCTGGAAAAAGCGCGGGTGGAAAACTGCCAACAAGCAGCCCGTTAAGAACCGCGACCTGTGGGAGCGCCTGCTTGCCGCAAAGAGCAAGCATAAGGTGGAGTTCATCTGGGTTAAGGGGCATGCCGGCCACGAGCTCAACGAGCGCTGCGACGAGCTCGCCACCACCGCGGCCGATGGAGCCAACCTCGATATCGACACCGGCTTTAACGAGAGCGACCTGTAATAGCGTTTTCGCGCAGCTTTATATCCCCACGCGCTACACTCATCCTGTAGACCAAAACAACGCAAGGGGGACGTATGCTGCGCATCTCGACCATCGGCACATCCATGATCACCGACGACTTTATCCAGGTCGTCAATGCCAACGACCAGGCTGTATTCGTAGGCACGCTCTCGCGCAACGCCGAGCGCGGCGCCGCCTTTACTGCCGAGCACGGCGGCGAGCGAAACTTTACTTCACTTGATGAGCTTGCAGCAGCCGCCGACGTCGACGCCGTCTATATCGGCAGCCCAAACGCACTTCACTACGAGCAGGCCCTTGCCTGCATCGCCAGCGGCAAGCACGTCATCGTCGAGAAGCCCTTCTGCGCCACCGAGGCGCAGGCGCTGGAAGTCTTCCGCGCCGCCGAGGCGGTGGGCGTCGTAGCCCTCGAGGCCATGCGCCCGCTCCATGACCCCGCTTTCCACGCCATCGAGGACGCCCTGGGCGAGATTGCGCCCATTCGTCGCGCCTCACTGCGCTTTGGCAAGTATTCTTCACGCTACAACGAGGTTCTCGCGGGACGCGCCACCAACATCTTCGACTGCCACATGGCCTCGGGCTCCCTCATGGATATTGGCGTCTACACCGTCGAGCCCATGGTCGAGATCTTCGGCATGCCCTCCGGCCTTACGAGCATGGCTACTCTGCTCGACCCCACCACGCAAGAGCTCACCCATGGCCCCATCGATGGCTGCGGTTCCATCCTCGCCAGCTACGGCGGTGGCCGTATCTCCGTCGAGCTCGCGCACTCCAAAATTACGAATGACCTACTGCCCTCGCAGATCGAAGGCGAGCGTGGCACTATCCAGATTGACCATCTGTCCACGCCCCGCAACGTCCGCATCGACTATCGCGGCGATGTCGTACGCGGCTCGGCGACCGAGGCGCCGCGCGAACAGAGCGACAACGGCCGCGTGCTCGACCTGCCCAAATCGAGCAACACCATGGAATACGAACTCGCAGACTTTATCACCGCCATCGGCGGCATCGATAACGTCAAGGAAGAGATTTGGGAGACCCCGGCGGGACGTCACGAGCTTGGCCACTATCGCGATGTCACGCTTGTCTCGCTGCGCATCATGGATGCCGTGCGCCAACAGACCGGCATTACCTTCCCCGCCGATTCTGTCAAGCAGGCCTAGCGATGGGTATTTTCGACAAGCTTTTCTCGGGCGTCGCCGGCGGCAGCCGCGAGCCCCAAAAGCCCTCTGGCGTCGAGCTCGAGCTGCGCCGCAGGCTTACTGTGCTCGCAAGCGACGAGGCCACTCAAGACACTCCCCTGCGCTATTTCCTGCGCTGGGAGGGACAGGTCCAAGGCGTTGGTTTTCGCTTTACCAACACCAACCTCGCGCAGGCACGCGCACTCACCGGCTGGGTGCGTAACATGGAAGACGGCTCAGTCGAGATGGAGATACAGGGAGCTCCGGCAAACATCCTATCTCATCTCGAGGCGCTTCATGCCTCCTACGAGCGCATGGGAACGCGTTTTCGCCTCGTAGACGCCCAGGTCCGAGCCCCACTTGCCAATGAAGGCGGTTTCACTCCTCATTATTAGTATTGTGTGCTAAATACGGTATCATTTACCTACGACCGTTAATAGAAAAGAGGCGAGGCGCATGGCGGTGCAAAGAAGGAATACCAGGCAGCGAAAGCTAGTTCTTGATGCCGTGCGCCAAAGCTACAACCATCCCACCGCCGAAGAGATCTACAACGCTGTGCGCGCGCAGGATGACAAAATCAGCCGCGGTACGGTCTACCGCAACCTCAATCTCTTGGCCGATGCCGGGGAGATTCTCTCGATTAAAACGCCGGGCGGCAGCCGCTTCGATCGTGCCATCGAACCGCATGCGCATATCATCTGCACCTCGTGTGGCCGCGTCATCGATGTGCCGCTCCCCTTCAATACCCAGCTCGACGCCAGGGCATCCGAACAAATCGGATGGAGCGTCAGCTCGCACTACACCATCTTCGAGGGCCTCTGCCCCAACTGTAGGTAGATTTTGGGACATGCCTTAAAATCAACTTTTCACCGATTGCGGCAAAAGGAAGATTTCCAGGCATGTCCCAAATGTCTACTCAGCAAGTAGGCGACGCAGCTCTTCTTCGACCGTGCGCACGTAACGGACGCGGTCGTTGATACCGCGCATGCTGGGATTGCAGCTCTCCATCAGATAGGGATGGCCCACCACGTTGAGCATGTCGCGGTCGTTTTCATTATCGCCAAACGCCATCATTTCGTTAGGTGAGATCCCCAGCGCACGACCATAATCGGCAAGTGCGGACCCCTTGCCCGAATCAAAGCCGATAAAGTCGGTCCATTCGGTTCCCGACGTCATCACATCGACCCGGTCGCCAAAGCGACGGACGAAATACTCCAGCGCCGCCGGCTGCTCTGTCTCGGGCGTTTGAAACGCGATCTTAATGACGTCCTCGTCGATGTCCTCGGGACGGTCGACCACCGCCACATCGCAATGGACCTCGTAGCGCAAATGGTCGACGAATGCATCGTTGCCGCTCATGGTGTAGAGGTGCCCCTCGCAGGAAAGGGTCACGTCGGCATGGGGATACGCAACCACGGCATTCGCAATATCCATAGCAAGGTTACGCTCCATGGAACGCTTGACAACGGCACGCCCCTCGCTCATCACGAGGGCTCCGTTTTCGCATACATAGGCGAGCTCATCGGCCACCGGGGCAAACAGATAGCGCAAGCTCGCATATTGACGGCCGCTCGCCGGCATAAACACGATGCCACGACGATGCAGCTCATCGATGAGCTCAAAGGCCTCGGAACGCGGCTCGCACTCCCCCGGATGCAGCAACGTGCCGTCCAAATCGCATGCAATCAGCTTGATTCCCTCAAGACCCATATGCTTTCCCCCACAGCACCTCATCAACAGCAAGACGGACTTTGAATAGCTGCCTCTCAAAGTCCGTCTTGCTCATACGCACGTTAACCGCGCGCCTTTTTTACGATCGTAAAGTCGGGAGCCATACTCACGACGACCTCCGCCGCACTCGACGCAAAGCGCCGGTCCGTATCGAGTTCACGGGTAACCACCGAGAGCCGAACACCCTCGACGCCCCGGAGCATGCGGCCCAAAACAGGCTGCACCGGTGTATACATGCGCACGGTATGCTCGTCCGAATCGCCTCGGAAAAGCGGCGCATGCATGTTGCCGATCTCCCAGCACGCATGCGCGAGCGCAATCGGATCCATGCGGTCGACTTCGACCAAATAAACCTCGGCGCTGCGCAGGCGCACAACAACCGCCACGGGCACCATGCCCGAACGGTCGATGGCGAGCACGTCGCCGTCGGCAAGACGACTGCCGTCGGCAGTATCCAGCCGAACATCGACCGTGCGCCCCAGCTCCGTCACGCCCGCAAACGCGCATACATCAGCCTGGTCCCAATCGAGCAGCAGCTCGTCAACTTCAAAGATGCCACCCAGCTCCCGACGAAGCAGGAGTTCATAGGACGGATCGTTGAGATTTCCCAAGCATGTCGTCGAAACCAAGCGTTCAGGCATACTCTAACCCTCGACCTCGACGAGCTCGATATCAAAGTTGAGATCCTTGCCGGCCAGCTCGTGGTTAGCATCGAGCGTCACGGCCTCGGGCGTCACATCGATGACAACGGCAGGGACAGGCATGCCGCTCGGCGTGGACAGGAAGAGTTTCATGCCCTTCTCGATCTGCTCGATGTTGGGAACCTGCTCGGCCGGGAAGGTGATAACCATCTCGGGATTGTGCTCGCCGTAGGCATCGGCAGCAGGAATGTGCACGGTCTTCTTCTCGCCCACCTGCATGTCGACAACGGCGGCATCGAAGCCCTTGATCATCTGACCGGCACCGCAGGTGAACTCCAGCGGCTCGCCGCGATCGTAGGAGCTATCGAACTGCGTGCCGTCGTCGAGCGTGCCGCGATAATGAGTCTTGACCTTCTTGCCCTGGTTGGACATGGAAACCTCCGTGATAAGGGCGGCACACAACGCGGGCCGCCATGAACGTATGGCGCTAACTATACCCTAGTCATACAATTCGAAGACAGTTTGCAAAGAAACGCTGCAACCGGAGGAACCATGGCATATCCCGTATTTGACCTACACTGCGACACCGCCGACCGTATCGGCTGGGCCACGCTCGATCTCGACCTGCGCTTTACCGCCGGAACCGACGGTTATTTCCCCGGCGACGAGACGCATCCGCAAGATTTCGACCTCATCGAGGGCAATGCCTGCGCCATCTCGCTCGCAAAGATCGGCAACACGCCGTGGGCACAGTGCTTCGCCACGTTTATCCCCGACGAGATTCCCACCGCCCACGCCGCGCGCTTCCAGGCGCAGATCATGGCGCATATGAGCGGCCAGGCCATGCTCAACCACGATCGCATGGTCAACGTGCGCAGCGCCGCTGACATTCGCCCTGCGCTCAAGGACGGCAAGGTCGCCTGCATCCACACCATCGAAAACGCCACGTTCTTTGCCGAGGACCCCGCGCTGATCGAGGTGCTCAAGAGCTTGGGCGTACTCATGTCGTCACTCAGCTGGAATGCGCAGGGGCCGCTCGCGAGCGGACACGATACCCACGCCGGCCTCACCGCCGCCGGCATCGAGGCACTTACGCAGATGGAGCACGCCGGCATGGTGCTTGACGTCTCCCATCTCAACGATGAGTGCTTTGACGAGGTCGCCGCCCGCGCCACGCGTCCCTTCGTCGCCAGCCACTCCAACTCCCGTGCGGTTTGCGGCGCCAAACGCAATCTTACCGACGACCAGTTCCGCACCATTCGCGACATGGGTGGCATCGTCGGCCTCAACTACTGCAGCGAGTTCCTTTCCAACGACGCAACCGACAAGACCGCCGCAGACGTCACCTTCGATCAGCTGGCGGCACATATCGAGCACTGGCTCGACCTGGGCGGCGAGGACGTCATCGCGCTCGGCGGCGACTGGGACGGCGCCACGGTGCCCGCTTTCCTCTCCGATGCCAGCAAGATGCCCGAGTTCCAGAACATGCTCTCCAAGCATTTTGGCAAGACCGTGATGCAAAAGCTCTGCAGCGACAACGCGCTTGCCTTCTTTGAGCGTTATTAATTTCACATCCCTTGAGCGGGCCGGCATGCCGAACGGTCGACATGCCGGCCCGTCCCCAATCTGAAGGACCGCTTTTGACGCAGCAGTTTACGATTTCCGTATCCCGACCGGATGGGATGCCCATCCCCGTCGTCGTTACCAAAAAGCGTGTCAAGAACTTCAACCTACGCGTCACATCGAGCGGTGAGGTCCACGCCAGTGCGCCGCTCGGTGCCACCCGCGAGCGTATCGAAGCATTTGTGAAGCGCAACAGCACCTGGATTATCAGCCGACTTGCCCAGCGCGAGCAACGTCAGGCGACGGAGCGAGAGCCGCTCAGCCCCTCGTCCATCATTGCGCTTTGGGGCAAGCCCATCACGGTACAAGATGCGCTCGATCACAACTTTGCATCACCCGCACCGCGACCCAAACAGGCCACCTTCGCAAGTTTTATGGGTACCGACGAGCCAAGTGGGCGCGCGCAGGCAAAGCAGCGCACGGCCCTCGACGGCCTAACGCCCGATGAGCTCCAAGCCTGCATCGACCAGCTCTATACATCCGAGGTCACCACGGCGCTGCGCGATATGGTGCGCACATACGAAATCGCAATGGGTGTCGTCGCTTCCCGCGCTTCCGTGCGCAGCATGAAAACGCGCTGGGGCTCGTGTACGCCCAAAACCGGTGCCATTCGCATCGCACGCGAGCTTGCCGCCTACCCCGTCGAGTGCCTTGACATGGTTGTCGCCCACGAGCTCGTCCACTTGCTCGAGCCAAGCCACAATCAGCGGTTTCACGCCCTGCTCGACACGTACTGCCCCAACAATAGAGCTCTGTCGCAGCGGCTCAAGCAGCCACCCATAGAGACGTATTAGAACCGGTTAGCGCACGCGCTCGATCTCGACACCGCAGCTTGCCAGGGGAAGACCGACGGGCGCCCAAGGCTTATCGAGCTTAACACGCACGCCGAGCAGCAGAGGGTAACGACGTAGCAGCATCTGGGCCACGCCCTCGGCTGCGGCCTCGATGAGCTTAAACGTATGCTCGCGCAGATAGCCATCGACATCGTGGCACACCGAGCCGTAATCAATCGAGGCATCCAGGTTATCGTGCTCCCCTGCTGCACGCAGGTCGGCATAGAGCACCAAGGACACGATGAACTTCTGGCCCAGGGCGTTCTCCTCGGGATACACGCCGTGGTTGGCAAAGATCTCAAGACCTTCAACGGTGATGCGATCGGCATGGCACAGATCGTCATAGCCCACGTGGGGCACCGCCGTTGCGGTGGATATTTCGCCCCTTCCACGGCGGGCGAGCTCGGCGCCTTCAGTCTTGGTTGCATTCTCGGGCAGTTTCTTGTTATCCATCGCGATCGTCTCCTTCGTTTAGAACCCCGACCGCGCAAACCAACTACACGCGAATCGACAGGTTCTTTTTATCATCGCTCCAGTTGCAGGCATTGCGCGCGGGGCATGCAAAGCAGGCGCGCGACGCTTTGTCGGCTGCATAGAGCAGACGCTCAAGCGGTTGGCTGTTCACGCGCAGCTTTCTATGGCCTAAAATGGCCGTCTTAATGGCCGCGGCATCGGCCGGATCAAATGCCACGTCATCGGGCATGCCGCCAAGAATCGCATCAGCGACGCGCTCGCTTGCAACATCATGGGATATACCCGATTCATACTGTTCATCTTTGCCGATATCGTGAAGAAGTGCCGTGGCGTAGATGACCTCGCGGTCAAATTCGAGCTGTTCCTCAAGATTCTTAATCCACATAATGCGCGCGACATCCAGCAGATGGTCAATACCGTGGCGGCAAAAGATGCGCCCCGATTCCAACTGTGCAATGTTGCCCAGGTGCCGCCGGAACAGCCCGTTGGCACAAATGTAATCAATGCGAGGCATGGCGCCAAAGGGAGTCAGGCCCGAAGCCATAAAGCCGCGACGCGGCGTCCCCTCATCGGTCTTCGATGTAAAGTCGTTGACGACTCTCATGGTTAGCGGCCCAGCATCCTAAAGAATCGCTCCTCGATCGCGGGATCGGTCTCAAAGACACCGCGACGAGCAAGCGTTACGGTCTTGGTACCGGGCTTTTGCACGCCGCGCATGGTCATGCACATATGCTCGGCTTCCATCAGCACGATCGCCCCTTGGGGAGCAAGATATTCCATGAGGGCATCGGCAACCTGCGCGCACAGCTGCTCCTGCAGCTGCAGACGACGGGCATAGACCTCAACCGTGCGAGCAAGCTTAGACAGACCCGCCACGCGACCGTTAGGGATATAGCCGATCGCAGCCTTGCCATAAAACGGCAGCAGATGGTGCTCGCACAGCGAGTAAAACGTAATATCGCGCTCGATAACCAAATCGTTCGAAGCGACGGCAAAGGTTTTGGACAGGTGCTCCTCGGCACTCCGGCCCATACCGCCGGCAATCTCGCCATACATACGGGCGACGCGTGCCGGGGTCTCCAGCAGGCCCTCACGAGTTGGGTCCTCGCCTATACCTTCAAGCAGCAGCTTAATAGCAGTCTCGACTTTTTCCTGATCGACCATCTGGGCCTCACTTTTTTCGATTTCGCGTTCGCGCTATGGTACCACGCTGGCACGCAACCTCTTCCAGCTACATAGTATGGGTCGAATAGACCGGATCGTCCCGCCAAAGCTCCACAGCGTCGCAAAGCGCAACGCCCTCGCGCGCAGCACGAGCGCGCGTGGCGTTCATGTCGATCACGCGCTGATTACTCGAGCCCCTAAAGCGCAACGAGATATCGTACAGATCTTGAACGAACGGACCGTCTACCAGCATGTCGAGGCAAGCAAGGATACGGTCCGTCACGTCGGTATGGTGACGGCCGCCCGGCATTAGTTCCTCGAGCACGTCACCGGTAAAGCACCAAATGGTCTTCCCAGACTCCACAGGGTAGGTCGCACGCACGCGTTCGATAAAATCAACGAGCCCCGCCTGGTTCTCGGGTTCCATAGGCTCCCCGCCCAGAATCGTCAGGCCATCAATAAAGGGATGATCAAGACTCTCGATGATTTTGTCCTCGACGGCACGATCGAACGGTTCACCCGCGGCAAAGTCCCACGCGACGGAGTTAAAACAATTCTTGCACCCACGACGGCACCCACTCACAAACAGAGAAGTACGAACGCCTTCTCCATCAGCAATGTCGAAATACTTAATGTTCGCGTAGTTCATAGGTAACCTTCCTGGGGGTCTGGAGCATATCATCCCGTCCTCAAACATTCTCGGCCTTCGGCCTGCGAAACTGCGGGCGGGACGATATGCTCCAGATCCCTCGCGAGCGACACTCGGTGAACAAAGCGAACATCGAGTATGGGGTTCGAGGTCCAATAAAAACTGGGCTGCGGCTCAACCGCCATCGCAAGTAAATCGCAGCTGCAGCTCGAATTATTTCCGCCAAGAACTTCGAGGAGTGGGCAGACCGCATGCTGCATCTCAGCTACATCAACTTGGCCGCCCCGTAGCGAGGCCCCGGACCTTTACTCGATATGAGTTTCGCACGAACAGGAGGCGCCAGTGGCGCCTCCGTCGTGAGCCAGGACTGTCCGAAATAGCGAGTAAAGGTCCGGGGCCTCGCTACGGGGCAGCCTGGGGTGGTTATTAGAGATGCAGCACGCGGTCGCGGATCTCCTCGGTTCGACCCTGGTTCCAGAACTGGGTACCGATGTAGCCGCACGTGCGACGGGCGACATTCATCTTCTCCTGGTCACGATTGCCGCAATTGGGGCACTCCCACACCAGTTTGCCATCGTCCTCGACAATGCGAATCTCGCCGTCATAGCCGCACACCTGGCAGTAATCGCTCTTGGTGTTGAGCTCGGCGTACATGATGTTGTCGTAGATGTACTGCATTACGCGAATGACCGCCTTGAGGTTGTCCTGCATGTTGGGAACCTCAACGTAGGAGATAGCACCGCCCGGCGAAAGCTGCTGGAACATGCCCTCAAACTTAAGCTTGTCGAAGGCATCGATCTCCTCGGACACGTGGACGTGATAGCTGTTAGTAATGTAGCCCTTGTCCGTCACGCCCGGGATAATGCCGAAACGGCGCTGCAGGCACTTGGCGAACTTGTAGGTCGTCGACTCAAGCGGGGTGCCGTACAGCGAGAAGTCGATATCGCTTTCGTCCTTCCACTCGGCGCACTTGTCGTTCATGTGCTGCATGACGGCCATGGCAAACGGCGTGCCCTCCTTCTCGGTGTGGCTGTGGCCCGTCATGTACTTGACGCACTCATACAGACCGGCGTAACCCAGGCTAATGGTGGAATAGCCGCCCACGAGCAGCTTGTCGATCGTCTCGCCCTTCTTAAGGCGCGCCAAGGCACCGTACTGCCAAAGAATCGGCGCAGCATCCGAAAGCGTGCCCATCAGGCGCTCATGACGGCACAGCAGGGCGCGGTGGCACAGCTCAAGGCGCTCATCGAAGATCTTCCAGAACTTGTCCATGTCCTGATGCGAGCTCAGCGCAACATCGGGCAGGTTGATGGTCACAACACCCTGGTTAAAGCGACCATAGTACTTAGGCTTGGTCGGGTCATAGTTCAGAGCGTTGGCGACATTGTTAAAGCCGTTGCCCGAACGGTCGGGCGTCAGGAAACTGCGGCAACCCATGCAGGTATAGCAATCGCCGTTGCCGGCGGTCTCGCCCTTAGACAGCTTGAGCTCGCGCATCTTCTTCTCGGAGATGTAGTCGGGCACCATGCGCTTGGCGGTGCACTTGGCGGCGAGCTTGGTCAGATAGAAGTACGGCGAATCCTCGCGGATGTTATCGTCCTCGAGCACGTAGATGAGCTTGGGAAACGCCGGGGTGATCCACACGCCGGCTTCGTTCTTAACGCCCTCATAGCGTTGACGAAGCGTCTCCTCCACAATCATGGCAAGGTCGTGCTTCTCCTGGGGCGTACGGGCCTCATTGAGATACATAAAGACCGTCACGAACGGCGCCTGGCCATTCGTGGTCATAAGGGTCACGACCTGATACTGAATCGTCTGGACGCCGCGACGAATCTCATCGCGCAGGCGTTCCTCAACGACCTCGCGAACCTTCTCGGCAGATGCCGAAACACCGAGCTCCTCAAGCTCGCGAGCAACCTCGCCGCGAATCTTTTGACGGCTCACCTCAACGAACGGGGCGAGATGGGTCAGCGAAATAGACTGACCGCCGTACTGGGAGGAAGCAACCTGGGCGATAATCTGCGTCGCGATGTTGCAGGCGGTCGAGAAGCTGTGCGGCTTCTCGATCAGCGTGCCCGAGATAACGGTGCCGTTCTGGAGCATGTCCTCCAGGTTCACCAGATCGCAGTTGTGCATGTGCTGGGCAAAGTAATCCGAATCGTGGAAATGGATCAGGCCCTCATTATGGGCATCCACGATCTCCTGGGGCAGCAGCACGCGTTGGGTCAGGTCCTTGGAAATCTCGCCGGCCATATAGTCGCGCTGAACGGAATTGACGGTCGGATTCTTATTGGAGTTCTCCTGCTTAACTTCTTCGTTATTGCACTCGATCAGCGACAGGATCTTGTCGTCGGTCGTGTTCTTTTGGCGCTTCAGGCTCTGAACATAACGATAGATGATGTAGCGGCGAGCGACCTCGTAGCAGTCGAGACGCATGATCTCGTCCTCGACCAGATCCTGGATCTCCTCGACCGATACGGTATGGCCGGCCTTCTCACATGCCTCGGCGACGTTTTGCGCCGCGTAGATCACCTGGCGGTCGGTAAGACGAGAGCCCTCCTCGACCTCCAAGTTGGCGGCGCGAATCGCATTGACGATCTTATCGATGTCAAAGGCAACCTCGGTGCCGCTGCGCTTGATGATCTTCATCCTCTTGCCTCTTTCGCGTCGTAATCCCATTGCGCTTCAGAGCCAAACGATGCCTGGCAGGGCTTGTCCCTGTCTTGCGGCGCCGTCGCGCAATCTGTGTTCTCGATAAACCATAGGTCCTCATGCGGACAATCCTCGCGGCCGATCAAGCGGCTCAAAGGCGTGTCCAAATGGGACGAACAAGGTCTTCGTTCTCTGTCCGCCATCTATCATACGACAAAGACGCCTCTATATCCTGTATTCTTTTTTTAGGTCAAACACAACATATAGTGTTTCAGCAGGTCAAAGCAATTGGTCATTTTACAGACACATTAATTATGAGGGTTTCTTGGCAAGTCGGTAAAACGTTACCAACGCGGCTACCTGCAAGGCAGTTATAAAACCCCCTAGTCAAGCCGCCGACAAATCCTACCAAAACCAAGCCGCTCACGCGAAAAGAATCCAAAAGATTATGCTTGACCAACATGTTGCGGTCGAATGCCGGCGGACGGAGTGACAGGGCTGCAAACGCTCGGAAGACTACAGCCCCGGCACCCCGTCCGCCGGCATTCGATAGGCGAGGAGCTATTAGTTCTCTTCGCGAGCTATCATGCGGCCGAGAGCCGCTGTAAAGGGATCGAGCAGCACGCCGGCGATAACCACAAAGGCCCACCCCTTTGTGACAAGGCCCGCCCAGCGCGCGAAGAACGTACGGCCTTCAATCGTTCCGAATCCTCCCTGGAAGGCAATCTCGCCAAAACCGATCACCATAAAAGATTGCGCGGAGGTCAACCATGGAAACGCGGGCGACGTGCACGGTTATGATCAAAATAATCATCTCCCACGAGACCAAGAGGCCAATAACGACAAATTATGCTGGGCAGCAAATGCAACGTGAAAAAGCGACCGAGGTCGATAATTTGACGGCATATTATGTGTGTTTATAACAAAACAGTCCAGAAGCAAAGCCTCTGGACTGCGAACATTTGGTGGGCGTTACAAGATTTGAACTTGTGACCTCTTCCGTGTCAGGGAAGCGCTCTCCCCCTGAGCTAAACGCCCAAATGGAGCGGACAACGGGGCTCGAACCCGCGACCCCAACCTTGGCAAGGTTGTGCTCTACCAACTGAGCCATGTCCGCTTACGGGGATTAATCTTACGTGATGCCCGCATCCTATGCAAGAACTTTTTTTGAAAAGTTTTGCGACGCCCTCGCGAACCTCACGAAGACATCAGCCACCTCAAAAAGGCCGAACTCCTCACCCTGATACACGTATGCCGAGCCCGGAAGCGCCAGCTCAAGCAAAAGGGCCGCCCGCGCGCGGCGCTCGCCGAGTTCACGGTCCTCGTCATAAGACGACCCGTCGCGTAAGAGCCAGTCGAGCGCAATCTGGTGGTAGCGCGTCGCCTTGATTTGCAGCAGGGCATAGCGCGTCGCCACGCGCGATAGATCTCGTGGACCTCGTTGCGGTCCCACAGCGGATGGGTGCCGTCGTCAACCATGTCATCGCCCTCGGCGAGATGCCACCGGTCGAGGTCATCGCGGTCGAGGTCCTTGGCGAGACCGTGCGCCACATCAATGCGAAAGCCATCAACGCCTCGATCGCTCCAAAACGTCAGGACGTCGCAAAAGAACGCATGAACCTCGGGGCATGACCAGACAAAGTCCGGCCGCTCGGGCGTAAACATATGCAGCTACCACTGACCGTCCGCAGCACGCGTCCAGGCGGGGCCGCCAAAGTTGGCATTCCAATTGGTGGGAGGCAGCTCGCCATGTTCGCCGCGACCATCGCGGAAGATATAACGGGCGCGCTCGGGCGATCCGGGGCCGGCGGCAAGAGCGGCTTTGAACCAGGGGTGCTGGTTGGATGAATGATTGGGCACGATGTCGACGATGACCTTGATGCCGCGTGCGTGAGCCGCAGCGACCATGTCATCGAAGTCGTCAAGCGAGCCGAGACGTGGGTCGACATCGCAGTAGTCCGCCACATCATAGCCACCATCGACAAGAGGCGATGGGTAAAACGGGCTCAGCCAGATGGCCTCGATGCCCAGCCGCTCAAGATAGTCCATCTGCTGGGTAATGCCCACGATGATACGCCCAAAGCTGATATTCGCGGCAAACAACGCCACGGCCACGCCCCAAGACGCTCGCTCCCTCTCGGGTTCGAGCCTCTGCAATGGGTACGAAAAAGCCCGGCTACCGTGGTAGTCGGGCTGTTGTACTTGGAGCGGACAACGGGGCATCCGCGTATCCGCTTCGCGGATCCGCACCGGCTTCGGCCGCCTGCCGGCGACCTCGCCAGCTCGCTACAAACGCTCCGCGTTTGCTTAACGCTCGCTCCCTCTCGGGTTCGAGCCTCTGCAATGGGTACGAAAAAGCCCGGCTACCGTGGTAGTCGGGCTGTTGTGCTTGGAGCGGACAACGGGGCTCGAACCCGCGACCCCAACCTTGGCAAGGTTGTGCTCTACCAACTGAGCCATGTCCGCATATGTAAAACAAAACGGGCGCCGGAGCGCCCGGATGTTGCCTGGAGGCGAAGCCCGGATTCGAACCGGGGGTAAAGGCTTTGCAGGCCTCTGCCTTACCACTTGGCCACTTCGCCGAAAAAGGACCGTTAAGAACGGTCCGGAAATGCAATGGAGCGGACAACGGGGCTCGAACCCGCGACCCCAACCTTGGCAAGGTTGTGCTCTACCAACTGAGCCATGTCCGCTTGCGGGTCATTAATTTACGCGAGTTATCCAAAAGACGCAAGTACTTTTTTCAAAAAAGTTGCCCAAAGCAAGTTCACGCAGGAAAATCATGTCAACCCAAGGCGCTAAGCGCACGATTCCAATGCCGAGCTAAACAGCTTCACCATCCGAACGCGTGTGCCGGCACCATCCGTGCGACGGGCAACCTCCACATTATCGACGAGCATGCGCATAAGCTTGATACCGCGTCCGCGTTCCTCGGATGCCATCGGTTCGCTCGCCCCATCGATAGAATAGCCAGCGCCTCGATCAAGCACCTCAAGCACAACACGGTCCCCATAGGCCTGAATCGTCAGGATGCAGCCAACACCGCCCGCATGGTCATATGCGTTACCCAATGCCTCCCCCAACGCTAATGCGACGTCATAGCGCTCATCACGCCTCAGGGGAAGCGATTCGAGAAGCTCGGCCACACGGTGCCGATAATACGGGAGATTCTCGATGCCTCGCTGCACCTTGACGCTCTTGCTCCATCGCGGCAACTCCCCCACCGGAATGGCGGGAATCGACTCCCGCACCGGACCCGCAACATGAAGGATGTCGACAAGTCGGGCAATCTCCAAAAAGCGAACGACCTCATCGGAGGCGTTAACAAGCGAAAGCAGCCCTTCTCGTCTCATAAGCTCTCTGGCACGCGTAAGCAAAAACGCCAAACCCGTCGAGTCGATAAAAGCCACGGTCTGGCAATTGATGACAACACGGCGCACGCCCCGGTCGATTAAATTATCCAACCGTCGGCGCAGCTCGGGCACCGAGGCGATATCGATATCGCCCGGTGGCGTCAAAACCGCTATGTCATTCCACTCATTCATGCGACCATGGTTCCCCAAAAGAGCTCGCTCGATGCACACTTTTCTGCAACCGTTAGGATTCTGTATGCCCAACGTCGCGACCTACGATCGACCCCGTAAAAACTCAAGGGACACCAATGCAATGTCATCGTCCAGCGCCGAGTCGGTAAAGCGGTCAAGCTCGCCCAAGACCTTACCGCAGATGCCCGATACGCCCTCACCCGAAACAGAGAGTAGAAGGTCGCGCAGGCGTTGCTCGCCAAAGAAAGCACCCGAGCGGTCGCGTGCTTCGATCGTTCCGTCGGTATACATAAACAGCATGTCACCAGGATCGAACGTAAACACGCCCGTCTCGTACACCATGCTCTCAAAGGCACCGATCACGCCCGATTGGCACCCAAGGAGCTCCACTTCTCCCCCGCAGGCCTCTCCTCCGCCATGCGGCGTCGACGACGGCCTAATGACCATAGTGGGAGGATGTCCCGCAGAGCAATAGGTAGCACGGCCCGCTTTAAGATCAATCTTGGCGATAAACGCCGTCACAAACGTCTCGACCCGCGAAAAGCCCATGAGCATGCTATTGAGCGAGCGGGCCATGCGAGCGGGTCCCGCACCCTCCCAGGCATAAGCCGTCAACGCCGTCTTGACGAGCGCCGACATCGACGCCGCCTCAATTCCTTTGCCGGAGACATCGCCCAATATCATAACGGCGCAATCGTCGGGAAGACGGACAAGCGTATAGAAGTCACCACCAACCAACGCCGAATTCGTTGCCGACAGGTATACCGAATCGGTTGCGATGCCCGGAACGTCGCCTAGCGAATTTCTCATGCCAATCTGAAGCGTCTGAGCGATATGACGCTCTTCACGCTTTTGAGACTCGCCCTCATAGATCAGCTCAAAGTCGTGTGCCAAATGCACCATGTAGTCGTATTCAAGGTCGTCGATTGGCTCCTGGCTGCCATCACGGAGCAGCAAAACGCGCCTCGTCGGTCCCTTGGCGATATCAGCGGGCACGATTGCATCGTTGCTTCGCGTACCATCCGCCTCCGAGTGGCAGCGCCCCGCCTCGATACCGGAGTCGACATAAAGTCCCTGACACGGCAGGCCGTGGGCTCTCAACCATGCGCCCATAGTCGTGGATTCGTCTACGCGCGTAAGGCGCACGTGTTTGAGGTCGTCGGCGCTCGTCCCGCCCAGCACCGATGTCTCAAATCCATCGGAAATTGCCCCCAGGCGCGCCGCCGGCGTCGTGACAGAAAAGAAGAGTGACTCCGGATCGCCCGGCAATGCCACACGACTGCCGCCTTCAAAATCGATGACATAGGTTTCGAGGCCCGCATCATACTCCACGGGGCAGAAATGACAACTGAGCACAGCGCAGATTTCGGTCGATACCGCACGCGAGGCGGCAATAGGATCATCGAGATAGGCAAACAACTCATCGCGCAGCACGTTGAGAGAACGGCCAAGCTCTGCCGTGCGACGTGAACGTAGACTCGATGCCATGCCGACTAGTTGGATGGAGAGATAATCGCAAATGACCTCGAGCACGTTGACATCATAGGCAAGCGGCGCCTGCGGACGTTTCCAACCGACCTCCAACACACCGAGCACCTGAGTGCCATAAAACACGGGAAGACATATCTCGCTGCGGTATGGAGGCATATCTTGCATGCGTAGCAGGTGCTTAGAACGATTGTCCAGGTCCATAAACATACCCGAGGCAATCCTATCGCCCTCAAGGTCCTGCTGAATCGACAGGCGGCAGGCACGAGACTCACGGAGCACATACGTCGGGATACCCGCACCATACGGCATAAACTCGGGCAGGTAGCTGTCATACAGCTCCTTGGAAACACCGCGAAGCTTAAAACCGCCGCTCTCAGAAAAATAGATGGCAGCACCCGAGGCATCGAGGGTTCCTACAAGCTGGTTCAAAACGGTATCCAACAAACTAGGCAGCTCATCGGAGCCCACCGTGCTCATAATGACCGACAACGTGCCCGAGAGGCGCTTATTCGCCACTCTGAGCTCCGAAAGCGCACGCTTGAGCTGACGGTCATGCGAATACTGCTCTTCGATACTATGGAGCGCCACGAGAACACGCGGCGCACGGCGGCCAAAGATACGAGGCGGCGTAACCGAGCCGGCACAAACTAGGACGGGAATAAAGGAGCCGTCACTGAGCTTAAGCATCAACTCGCTCTCGGTACCATTGGTCTCAAAAGGAAGACGATGTTCTGTCGCGCGTTCAAATGCTGACGAGTACAAGAGATCTTTAACGTCCCCGTTGATCACATCGGAACGTTCCTCGCAGATCAAGTCGAGCAAGCGATTGTTTACATGCAAAATGGTTCCGTCGAGCTCGCAGATAATGACAGCATCGCTCGTAATATCGACCAATTGGGCAACGTCAACCCACTCATTGCGCTCAAGCGTTTCCATCGTGAACCTCACCGTCTATCGGTAACAAAAAAGCCTCCGAAGAGGCTTCTCAAATGCGATGGTGTCGGAGGCGGGACTTGAACCCGCATGACCAAAAAGCGGTCACTAGCACCTCAAGCTAGCGCGTCTGCCAATTCCGCCACTCCGACATGCTATATTGTTGATTCGCAGTTCGTTTTGTTGGACCCGCGCTTTCAACGAGGAAGATAATAACCTATGATTCGAGAACTGTGCAAGCACTTTTTTCAAAAAAGTTTACGAATTTGAAAATGCGCAGGTAAATCTATATGTCCGGGCCGGAATGGGGGCAACTTCCCAACGCGTCCTCGGGCATGCGGTACATTTTGATTCGCGCTTCGCGCTACAAAATGTACCGCCCCCTGCGGAATGCGTTGGGAAGTTGCCCCCATTCCGGCCCTACAGCCAGATACTCCAAGTACGATTCTCAA
>NZ_JBNPLJ010000014.1:0-53799 GCF_050313415.1 Collinsella sp. SGI.184
CTACCGGCAGTTTAGGAACGTCCCTAACTGCCAGCTCGGGAACGACAAAACACTAGTTCACCTCGACGGGTTTGGCGCTGGGATAGCGGTCCTCAAAGTCCAAGCGATACTTGTTGCTGCTGGTTCCCGGCTCGTTGTCGCGTGCCAGCGGCGCCACGATTTCGTCCTTATGGTCCGAGGGCTTTGCGTACTTTAGGCTGATCTCCCAGGCATCGCAGATCGCGTCGATGCGGTGATCAAGGTCGTCATACAGGGCAATGATGTCTTTCCAGGAGTGGTAGTTCTTGGAGCTCATGGGGACGTCCAGGTCCTCGACGATATCGTAATACTGCTCGATGGTCTCCTCCGTGCGCTCGGCGACGTCGGCGAGATTTTGACGGGTGGTGCGATCTTCTTCCAGATAGCTACCATTGAAGGCCTGCGCGCAGGCGCGGACCTGGCTATCGAGGTCCTCGAGCAGGTCGTAGTATTCGCTCAGGCGACGGTAGAGGTTCTGCTCGGAGAGGGTTGCTTCGCCGCCAGCCTCGTCCTCGTCGTCATCGTCATCGTCGTAAAGGCTATTGGGGTCGCCGAGAGGCTTGAGGTCATCATCGTCAACATCGTGGTGCAGCTTGGTAACCTCGGCAGTCGTCTGCGTGGCGGAGTTGTCGAACGGTTTGATCACAAAGAAGATGACCAGGGCGATGATGATTGCCACCAGCGCAACGATAACGGCGACAAGCGCCCCGGTGCCGCTCTTTTTGGGAGCGGGGGTCTGTGGCGAAGCAGGCGCGTATGCGGGAGCCGGCTGCTGTTGGGGCGAGCCGCTCGCGACGGGTATGCACTGCGTGGTCTCGACGGCCGCGGGGCTTGCGGCGGGGTCGGGGCGATAAGCGAGGGGATCGTCCGCCTTGGCTTGCGGCGTATCAAGGGCCCCGGTCTGCTCAAAAGCGGGCTGGCTATCGCTCGCGGCTGTTTGCTCAACGGGTGCACCGCACGAGGTGCAGAACTTGGCATTATCTGCAAGAAGCTTGCCGCACGAGGCGCAATACCGAGACATTGCCACTCCTTTCGCCACATTTCAATGCCATACGACGATTATACCAAGCATCCAAAATTCCCCATCATAAGTTGCGGTGAAATAGGGACTGTTTGGCGGTCTTAGAGCTTCAGTCAGCCCCTATTTCACCGCAACTTTGTAAAGGCACCTTTAGTCATTGGGGACGTTCTTAAACGACCAGTCAATTAAGAACGTCCCCAATGACTAGGTTGGATTTGGGGTGCGCCTGCCCCTGGGGTATCATGATTTGGTTGATATATCTGCATTTACGCGCCTTGTAGGAAGGGGCTGCGCCCATGGCTTTTGAGCCCGCTCAACATAGCTTTATCACGCTCGAGGGCGTCGATGGTGCCGGTAAGTCCACGCAGGCGCGCCTGCTGGCCCGTGCGCTCGAGCTCGCTGGCTACCAGGTCGTGACCCTGCGTGAGCCGGGTGGTACCGCCATTAGTGAAAAGATCCGTGCCCTGCTGCTCGACCCCGCCAATACGGCGATGGGGGATACCTGCGAGCTGCTGCTCTACGAGGCCGCACGCGCCCAGCTGGTGCACGAGGTCATAGCTCCCGCCCTTGCGGCTGGCAAAGTGGTCCTGTGTGACCGCTTCTATGATTCCACGACCTGCTACCAGGCGTTTGCCGACGGTCTCGATCGCCAGATGGTACGCGACGCCAACAACCTTGCTGTCGCGGGGACGCACCCGGCGCTCACGCTCGTCTATCACATCACGCCCGAGCAGGCGGCGCTGCGCATGTCCGCCCGTGGTGCGGTCGACCGCATGGAGGCCAAGGGCATGGCGTTCCAGGAGCGCGTTTACCAGGGATTTAGTGCCATTGCCGCCGAGGAACCAGATCGCGTGAAGCTCATCGACGCCACCGCTTCCATCGAGGACGTCTTCGCGCAGACGGTCGAGCAGGTTCGCGCGTACGGTCTCGACATTTCCCAGGACGCCGTCACCGCCACGCTTGCCCAGGAGGCCGAGTAACATGGCCCCCGCTCAGACAAGCCTGCTGGCCAAGCTCGACACCCAAGAGCGCGTACGCGATTTTTTGACCAACGCCGTCGCCAGCGGCCGCGCATCGCACGCCTACCTGTTTTTGGGCGCTCCCGGTGCCGGCAAGCTCGATGCCGCCTGGGCGCTCGCCCAAGCCTTCCTGTGCGAGCAGGACGGCTGCGGCTCATGCGATAGCTGTGTGCGTGTCGCCCGCCATACGCACCCCGACGTGCACTATTACACGCCCGAGAGCGCCACGGGCTACCTCATCGCCCAGACCCGCGAGCTGCTCGACGACGTGCCGCTGGCGCCCATCCGTGCCAAGGCCAAGGTCTACATCATCGACCGTGCCGAGCAGCTGCGCGCCAACACCGCCAACGCACTGCTCAAGACGCTCGAGGAGCCGCCCGAGGGCGTTATGTTTATCTTGCTGGGCACCTCGGCAGACGTGATGTTGCCCACCATCGTGAGCCGCTGCCAGTGCGTGCCGTTTCGGCTGGTGTCGCCCGCCGTGGCCACGAAGGCCGTGAGCCGCGCGACGGGCCAGGATCTCGCACGCTGTCGCATGGCGGTCGCCGTGGCGGGGAGCCCCACGCGCGGCATCGAGTTCCTTAAGAGCGCCGAGCGCCAGGATGCTCGCCGCCAGATGGTCCGCGCCATCGATTCGCTCATCGCCGCCGACGAGGCCGATGTACTCAGCCGCGCCAAGTCGCTCATCGTCGCCGTTAAGGCTCCGCTCGCCGAGGTCAAGTCCACGCAGGAAAAGGTGCTCGAGCAAAACGCCGATTATCTGTCGCGTGGAGCATTGAAGCAGCTTGAGGACCGCAACAAGCGCGAACTCAACGCGCGCGAGCGTTCGGGTATCATGGAAGCGCTGGCGAGCGCGCGGACGCTCATGCGCGACGTGCTGCTGACGCTTCAGGATGAGGCGGCAGACATTGTGAACGAGGACGTGCGCGACACGATCGGGCGGCTTACCGCCGCGACGAATGTTGCGGGTGCCACCCGGGCGCTAGAGGCGGTCGCGACCGCCGAGCGCAACATTGCCAGAAACGTTACTCCCCAGCTGGCCATCGAGGTCATGCTGTTCGATATCAGGAAGGCACTGAAATGCCGTTAGTCGTACCCGTTAAGTTTACCTACGCCTCGCGCGACCTGTGGTTTGACCCGCAGGATCTGGATATCCTCGAGGCCGATTATGCCATTTGCTCCACCGAGCGCGGAACCGAGATCGGCCTGGTCACGGCCGATCCCTTCGAGGTGCCGCAAGACGAGATCGGTCAGCCGCTCAAGCCCGTGCTGCGTGTGGCGAGCGATATCGACCTGCAGCTTGCCGACGACCTGGCCATCCAGGGCGATGAGGCCATGGTCGATTTCCGCCGTCTGGTCAAAGATCTCGATCTCGAGATGAAGCCGGTGGGTGTCGAATACTTGTTTGGCGGCGAGAAAGCCGTGTTCTACTTTGCGGCCGAGGAGCGCGTCGATTTTCGTCAGCTCGTCAAGGACCTGTCCTCGACGCTGCACATTCGCGTTGACATGCGCCAGATTGGCGTGCGCGACGAGACTCGCTTGGTGGGCGGCTATGCCCAATGCGGACAGGAGCTCTGCTGCACGCGCTTTGGCGGACAGTTTGAGCCCGTCTCGATTCGCATGGCAAAAGAGCAGGACCTGCCGCTCAATTCGTCTAAGATCAGCGGCGTGTGCGGCCGCCTGATGTGCTGCCTGCGCTATGAGTTCGAGGCGTACAAGGACTTTAAGAGTCGTGCGCCCAAAAAGAAGACGCTCATCGATACGCCGCTCGGCAAGGCGCGTATCCAGGAATATGACACGCCACGTGAGCAGCTGGTGCTGCGCCTGGAGAACGGTAAAGTCTTTAAGGTCAACCTGGCCGATATGACGTGCTCGGAGGGCTGCAAAAAGAAGGCCGCCGAGCAGGGCTGCAGCTGCCGCCCCGACTGCGTGACGCGCGATGTGCTCGAGCGCATCGAGTCGCCCGAGATGCGCCTGGCGCTCATGGAGCTCGATCGCGAGAACGGCGTCGACGTGGGCGATGGCCTGTCGAGTGCCGACCGTCTGGCCGGCACGTCGATGCCCAAGCGCCGTCGTCGCGATGCCGAATCCGATGCTTGTGCCGGTCAGGCCCAGGGCGAGGGTCGTGGCCGCGGAAAGGGCCGCGGCAAGGCCGAGGCTTCCGAGGCCGAGGAGGCGGCCGGCGGCCGTCGTCGCCGCAAGCGCGCGGCGTCCGTCGACAACGGCGAGACCGCGGGCAAGAACGCCTCTCGCGAGCGCGAGGCTCAGCAGCCCCAGCAGCAAAACCGCGGCGGCGGCATGAACCCCACGCGCCGTCGTCGCCGCCACCTGTCGAGCGAGGAGCGCGAGGACGCCTTCCGCGCCGCAGCCGCTCGCGAGGCCGGTGCCGCTCCCAAGGGTGCCTCGGCCTCCGACGCGCCTGCCGACAAGGCTGGCAGGCCACGTGGCGAGGAGGAGCGTGCGCCGCGTCCGCGCCGTCGCCATTCCTCGGGCACGCAGCAGAAACCCTCGGTTCCTTCTGTGGCCGATCAGGTTTCGGATGGTGAAGTCAAGGTCACGCGCCGTCGCCCCGGCGATGGCGGAGGAGCTGCCGCCAAGGCTTCGCGCGGCGGTGCTCGCGACGAGCGCGAGCCGCGTGAGGATCGCAGTGGCGAGGGTTCGGCCGACCAGAGTCAGAAGCGCCGTCGCCGTCGCCGTTCCCGCAAGCCGCGCCAGGATGGTGGCGAAGGCTCGACCCACACCTCGTCCGCACCGCAACCGCCTGCCGGCGAATAGCGCCCTCAAGCGGATTCGACTTGTCTGACCCCAAGTGCAACGGGGTATCATGGCACTGAATCGACAACCCTCCCTTCGCCCAAGCGTAGGGAGGGTTTTGTCATAAATAACTGTCTGAATGGTTTGAGCCGCTTACGGAGTGCCGGCATCTTGCCGTTTGCGGATGAATTGCTACCGTTTGCCGAGCGCGCGGCGCATGAGGCACTCGAGGTTCTTTCGCCCACGCGATGCGCCGGTTGCGAGTGTGCCGGTGCGCTTATTTGTCAGGAGTGCCTGGCGTCGCTCACGCTTGTCGATCCGCGCCACAGCTGCACGAGGTGCGGCGCTCCGTTTGGAGGCCTGCTGTGTACCGAGTGCTCGGTCGAGGGTGCGTCTTCGACGGTGGCTAAGGCCCTCGATCGCTGCCTGGTGTGCGCTGTCTATGCACATCCGTTGCCGCGCATCATCAAGGCATACAAGGATGCGGGCGAGCGCCGTCTGGCACCGTATCTGGCAGAGCTGCTCTACGACACCGCCTTGCATGCCCAGGTAGCAGCCCCCGACCGTTACGGCGGCGTGCTGTCCGGTGTCGACGCGGTGGTATTTGTTCCCGCGACTGCGGCGGCGTTTCGGCGGCGTGGTTTTGATCACATGGAAGCAATCGCGCGCTCGTTTTGCGATCTTTCGGGCGTGCCATTGCTGGACGCCTTGGTCAAATACGGTCATGGCGACCAGCGCGAACTCGGTCGCGCCGAGCGCCGGGAACATGCCCGGGACATGTACGAGACGGTCGAGGATGTACGTGGCTGCCGTCTGCTGCTCATCGACGATGTCATTACCACGGGCTCGACAATGGCAGCAGCCTCGGCGGAGCTTAAGCGCGCCGGCGCCAAAGCCGTCGATGGCCTCGCTATCGCACGCGTTTGGTAGGGGTGATTCGTGTGGCGGTAACAATCAGGCAGTGTGACAAACCGACAAAAGAGCAGCTAGCGGCTTCCGTGATCCTGACGGGCGCCTCGGCGTTGCGTATGATTCGAGCCGAGCGCCGGCAGATGGGCTACATCGGCTGGAAGGACCTTGAGCCCGAGGAGGAGCGCCGCGTGCTGTGTACGTCATCGCCTTCGACCGAGGATATCTATCTTCCCGACCTGGTGCGAATTGGAGCCAAAAGCGGCGAGGTGCAAGAAGATCTGTGCTTGCTGGTGGGATCTGCGGCGCAGCGCCGCCGCATGCCTGGCGTGGGCTGGTCCGTGTGCTCCGGGTTGCCTGTCGGCTCGATTCTAGAGGTGGAACCGGGGGTGTACAGCCTATCTCCCGAGGCCCTTTGTGTTGCCGTCGCCCGCGAGGTCGGCTGTATCCAGGCGTTTGCCCTGGCCCAGGAACTGTGTTCCAAGATTTCACTAAGCGATCGCGGGAAGTATCTACCTCCCTATACTTCGCCTGTTGCGAATAGACTTGCAAAGGACAAGGACCAACCGGCAGACGTGGGCTACTTTGAAGTCGAGCCGGTGTTGACGCCCGATCGCCTGGCAGATTACCTTGCGGCATGCAAGGGGAGTGCGGCCAAACAACTGCTACGCCTGTGTCCCTACCTGTCAGAAAACCTGCGCTCACCCCTGGAGTGCATCATGCTTGCCATGTTTTCGCTTCCGTTTTCCTATGGCGGATTTGCCTGCGGTCCCTTTAAGACCGACTACAAGATCGAGTTCGATGACCGCGCGCAGGCAATCTCGGGGATGCCGTATGCAGTTTGCGATGCGTATCAGGAAACAGCCCGGTTTGACCTGGAATACAACGGTGAGCTTGGTCATTCCTCTCGAAGGGGACGTGTCCATGATGAAAAACGCAACACGGGCTTGATTACTATGGGAGTCGAGGTCGCGACGGTCAATAACGAGATACTTTGCGACATGGAGGCAATGGAGGCACTCGCATGGCGCATCCACCAGCGTATGCGAAAGCGGTACCGGAATCGTGTCGATGCCCGCAGGAAGAAGCAAGAGGCGTTGCTTAACACGCTGCGGGCGTGTTTTGGGCTTAAGCCGGTATAATTCGCGTCGAAAATAGGGGGTTAATCATATGCCCTGGCCAAAATATGGCAAATATGAGTACTGTCACTAAATCAGTAACAGCAAAATCAAGGAATTTAGGACTCGGCGGCGTCGTAAAGTAAAAAGATAATAAACAAATGTAGAATAACTAAGCATCAGGTTGGCGACACTGAGCGCAAAATCTGTCCGAGAGGCCAAAATTGCCTGTTACAAAATTGGTAACAGTACTCATATTTGCCATTTTTTGGCCACGGCACCCCGAGGCGGGCGCCCCGGAGCTCCCCGTAGGGGAGCTCTGGGCTTCATGGGAACACGCACGGTCCGCTCCGACCTGCGAAATCTGTACTCGCGGTGCGAATGACGACCTAACCTTAAACTTTAGCTTGAACTTAGCTATAATGCGCTACGTTCCCGCCAGGCTGTGGTTGCGGACGGGCAATGCGCCCATCCAAGTCCAAGACAGACGCGGTCAAAGGGATCCACGTAAGCGACCGCGTGCGCGCGGCGCGATCATGGCGCGTCCTAGATGTAAGCCGCACCGTCCGTTCTACTTTCTTTGGGGCAATACCGCCTCGCGGGCGAGCGGGCCAGTCGTGAAGGTGGCTGCGGCCTCCCGAGCAAACGCCCCGGTGCGCAAGTGTGGGGTCAAATACCAGGTCAGCTGGTGGGAACAACCCGATATTCCGTGCAGGGCACGGATCGTTTACGACACAGAAGGCAGGGTAGCGGACATGGTGAGGGGCAGCTTGATGCATGCAGCTCGGTTGGGTGCTGGGACCGCGGCGGTCATTGCCGTTTTGGGCCTGAGTGGATGCGCGTTCAATCCACTGTCCACGTTCACGACGCCCACGATCGACCAGATCGAGCGCGAGACCGTTACCCCCACGGTATCGGACGATGCCCTGGTCACGCCGGGAACCCTGACGGTCGCCCTCGATACTTCCGATGCCCCGCAAGCCATGCAGGATGCCGACGGAAACCTCACGGGCTATGCGGTCGATGCCGCTCGTGCCCTCGCATGCCGTATGGGTCTCAAGGTCGCCTTTGTCGATGCGTCCTCGGCCGATTCCGCGCTCAGCGATAAAAAGGCCGATATCTTCATTGGCGACGTCAGCTCTACGGACGGCGATATCAGCTCGCTTGGCACCTGTCTGTACGACGCCCCTGCCGTATTCGGCAAGAGCAGTGACGGCGAGTCGTTGAGCGTTTCCACCGAAACGCTTAACACCGCTACCCTGGGCGTTCAGACCTTTTCGGCCTCGCAGGAAGCGCTCGCCAAGCAGGGCATCACGGCCAACCAAAAGACCTTCTCCAACATCAACGAGTGCTTCGAGGCACTCGAGTCGGGCGAGGTCGATTACGTGATCTGTGATTCCACGGCCGGTGGTTACCTCGCGCGCCTGATGAGCCAGATCTCCTGTGTCGGCACGCTCGAGACGCCCTCCACGCTTGGCATCGCAGGCCTTAGCTCTAACGATGAGCTGTGCCGTGCCGTGAGCGATGCCCTCGACGACATCACGGTCGACGGCACGCTCGAGGCGGTCCACTGCGTCTGGTACGGCCAAATGCCCTATGACCTTACCGCCAAGACTGTTTCGGGGGCCAATGTGCAGGCATCCGAATCTACGTCCAACGAGACCGAGTCCTCCGATGGCGACACCTCCGATAACAACGGCGACAGCCCGTCGTCTAGCCAGGAGGGCGCCATCACCGACGATGACATCAACAAGCTCAATAGCTAGTTATTGGTAGGGGTGGCGCCTGCCATACATTGAACAAGGCGCTTCTTCACGGTTTCAACACGCATGGCCGGGTCTCCCCCATAGGGGAGCCCGGCTTTTCAATTTTGATAAAACCAGCAGCTCAAGGGCAATTTCCAGGAGAAAAACCAACTCCGCCGACGCCCTCATATAGCGCACTTTGCCGCGGAAAAGTGCGAGACTTCGGTATGCGGTATCAAGCAGTCGTTATTCGGGCCTTTGGGAATTCGGGTGATTAAATGCACGGCAATGGGTACATAGCCAGTACAGTAAGTCCCCGAGGCAGATTGGAGCCACGTATGGATATCAAGGTTTCTGGACGCAAGACGACGGTAACCGATGCTCTGCGTGCGCATGTGGACGAGAAGATCGGCGAGGCGCTCAAGGTTTTCGATATCGAGCCCATGACAGTCGACGTCGTGCTTCGTTATGAGAAGAACCCCTCGAACCCCAACCCGGCAATCGTCGAGGTCACGGTTCGTGCCCGCGGCTCTGTGATTCGCGTCGCCGAGCACGGCGCAGATATGTATGCCGCCATCGATCTCTCCGCCGATAAGGTCACCCGCCAGCTGCGCAAGTTCAAGACCAAGGTTGTGGACAACCGCCAGGGCGGTGCCAGCGCCGCGGATGTCGCACCGGTCGAGCGCGTCGAGGATCTGGCCGACCTGCTGCTGCCCGAGGAGGACGACGACCTGCTCGTCCGCGAGAAGGTCATCGATGTCACCCCGATGACTGAGGAGCAGGCGCTGGTGCAGACCGATCTGCTCGGCCACGACTTCTACGTGTTCGAGAACGCGACGACTGGCCTCATCAATGTGGTGTATCACCGTAAGAATGGTGGATATGGCATCATCAAGCCCCGCATCGAAACACTTGACGAGTAAAATACGTTAACTTGCATGAGTTAACGGTTGGCGGCCATCCCATGCGGGTGGCCGCCTTTTTTACGTAAGGAGTCGCTTTGATGGACAAGGCCGCATCCGCCGGTCATTCGGACCGTTGCCGTATCGTCGTCGATACCTGCTGCGACTTTAACCCCGAGGTCGCCGCGAACCTCGATGTCGATATCTTGGGCTTCCCTTTCATTATCGATGGCGAGGAGCGCACGGACGACATCTGGTCGAGCATGAGCCCTAAGGAGTTCTACGACCGCATGCGCGCCGGTGCCCGCGTGTCCACCTCGGCTGTGTCGCTCGGTCGCTATATCGAGTTCTTTACCGAGTGCGCCAAAGAGGGCACGCCCACGGTTTACCTGTGCTTTACCTCGGCGCTGTCGTCGAGCTACAACTCCGCGTGCCAGGCGGCAGATGCCGTGCGCGCCGAGTATCCCAACTTTGAGCTCTACGTGGTCGACAACGCTCTGCCCTGCGCGACCGGCGAGCTCCTGGCGCTTGAGGCCGTGCGCCAGCGTTCGGCGGGACTGACTGCCAAGCAGCTGGTCGATTGGGCAAACGAGGCCAAGACCTACGTGCACGGCTACTTTACGCTCGAGAGCTTCGATGCGCTGGCTGCCGGCGGCCGCATTCCGCCCGCGGCGGCGCAGCTCACGGCAAAGCTCGACGTCAAGCCCGAGCTCTCCTACGACCTTGCCGGCTCGCTGTCGCTGATCGGCGTCAACCGCGGCCGCAAGAAGGCGCTCAAGTCCATTCTCAAGTCGTTCCGCGAGAACTACGTGCCCGATCGCACTATGCCCATCGCCATCATGACGGCCGATGCCGAAAAGGACGGTGACTGGCTCGAAGCCGCCATCCGCAAGGAGGAGGGCTGCGCCGACGTCACGATCATTCGCAGCTCCGTGGGCCCCACCATCGGCTCGCACGTGGGCCCCGGCATGGTGGCCTGCGCGTTTTGGGGCAAGAACCGCACCGACAAGGCGTCGCTTTCCGACCGCATCGCCCGCCGCGTGCGCGGCCAGTAGACAAGCGCTGCGTCCGTAATCGCCCTCGACTCACAGCCCAAACGCTGGCAACGAGTATTCAACCTGGTAATAACACCCAACCCAAAAGGAAAGGTTTATGGCAAACAAGCTCTCTGTCGCATTTATCGGCACCGGAATCATGGGTGCCCCTATCGCCGGCCACATTCTGGACGCTGGCTATCCCGTCACGGTCAACAACCGCACCAAGTCCAAGGCTAGAGCGCTTGTTGAGCGCGGTGCCGTCTGGGCCGATACGCCGGCAGATGCCGCGGCGAACGCCGACGTCGTCTTTACCATGGTGGGCTATCCCTCCGAGGTCGAGGAGCTCTACCTAGCGGGCGACGGTCTGCTTGCGTGCACTAAGCCCGGTGCGGTCCTGATCGACCTCACCACGAGCTCGCCCGAGCTGGCGCGCGACATTGCCGAGGCCGCCCAGGTTTCCGGCCGCATGGCGTTTGACTGCCCCGTCACCGGCGGCGAGTCGGGTGCTATCGCCGGCACGCTTACGGCTATCGTGGGCGCTACCGAGAACGACATTGCCCCGGTCCGCGATATCCTTTCCACCTTTGCGGCAACCATCTGCTGCTTCGATGGCGCCGGCAAGGGCCAGGCTGCCAAGCTCGCCAACCAGGTGTCGCTGGGCGCCTGCATGGTCGGCATGGCCGATGCGCTGGCGTTTGCCGAGCTGAGCGGCCTTGATATGGAGAAGATCCGTCAGATGATCCTGGGCGGCACCGGCAAGTCCGGTGCCATGGAGAGCTTGGCGCCCAAGGCGCTCGACGGCGACTACAAGCCCGGTTTTATGGTGGAGCACTTCATCAAGGACCTGCGCTTGGCGCTCGCCTATGCCGACGACCGCGAGCTTGCGCTGCCCGGCGCCGACGTGGCCTTTACGCTCTATGACATGCTCGACGCCATCGGTGGTGCCAAGCTGGGTACCCAGGCCATCAATGTCCTCTATAAGGAGGAGGCCGACGCCATTGCAGCCGGTCTGGACTGGTCGCAGTATCGTCCCGAGGAGCATGGTGCTCACGAGGAAGGCTGTGGTTGCGGCGAGCATGGCGACGACCACGAGTGCGGTTGTGGCCACCACCATGGCGAGGACCACGAGTGCTGCGGCGGCCACGGCCATGACGACGGCCACGAGTGCTGCTGCGGCCACCATCACGAGGAGTAGCGACCATGAGCTGGACGTTCGTGGTGCTTGCACTAGTGCTCTTTCTCTTTGCGATCTACATTGGCTTTTTGTGCGGCCAGTGGGCGTGCGAAAAGCGCGTCGTCACCAAGCGCGACTACTGGATTGCCAACTTTGCAGGAGCGGCGGCAGTCGTCCTGCTGACCTGGGTGTTCTCGCTGTTCCCGCTGGTGCAGTTTGCGCCGATCGGCTGGCTTGGCGGCTTTATCGCCGGCCTTAAGATGAGCTTTGGCGAGTCCGTTGGTCCGTGGCGCAAGCACGATGAGGTCTTTAACGTCAACCAGGCTCATCGCGCCGCCGCCGACGCAGGAGACGCCGAGGAGCGCCGCCGCGCGCGTCGCAATGGCGCGGCTGACCGACAGCTCATCTCGGTCACCGATGACAGCAAGGGTGCTGGCAGGCACACTAAGAAATAGTAAGAAGAGGTAACTATGGCAGAAAACAAAGACGAACAGCTCACCGACGAGGAGCTGGCACAGCTTCAGCTGGCAGAGGAGAACGAGAACACCGTCGACCGCTTGGTCCAGGAGCTCGGCTGCCCCACGCGCCGTATCCGCCAGTTTGCCGCCCGCGTGCTGCACCTGCTTGCCGAGCGCGACCCGCAGCGCGTCGTGCCCTGCGTGCCCGCGCTGATCGAGGCGCTCGACCGGCCCGAGGCTCAGACTCGCTGGGAGGCCCTCGATGCCCTGGCGGCGCTCGCCACCACCTGCCCCGACCAGCTGGGTGATGCCTTTGAGGGCGCCGAGACCGCACTGTTTGACGAGATTTCCTCCACGCTGCGCTATGCCGCCTTCCGCCTGCTGTGCGTGTGGGGTGCCACGAGCGTCGAGCGTTCGCGCGAGGCTTGGCCCATCCTGGACGAGGCCATCCAGTGCTACCACGGTGACCTCGAGTATCGCGATATGCTCGGCTGCCTGTACGAGTTTGGGAAAGGCGAGATCGATGCCGAGATCGCCGAGAAGCTTGCGCTGCGCCTTAAGTTCGATGCCGAGAACGGCAAGGGCAGCTATCTCAAGGCCCGTTCGAGCGAGATTTGCGAAATGCTTGTTAAACGTTTTGGCCTGGATCTCTCCAAAAAGAAGAAGCGTGCTAGCGTTAAAAAATCTGACGACGCCGAAGACGAGGAGTAACAGATTATGGCGCACGATGTAGTCCTGATTCCCGGTGACGGGATCGGTCCCGAGATTACGCAGGCCATGCGCCGCGTGGTCGAGGCCGCCGGTGTCCAGATCAATTGGAACGTCCAGGAGGCCGGTGCCGGCGTCATGGACGAGTTTGGCACGCCGCTGCCCCAGCATGTGCTCGATGCCGTCGCCCAGACCAAAGTTGCCATCAAGGGCCCCATCACCACGCCGGTCGGTACGGGGTTCCGCAGCGTCAACGTTGCCCTGCGTAAGAACTTCGATCTGTACGCCTGCGTGCGCCCCTGCCTGTCGCAACCGGGCGATGGCTCGCGCTTCCGCGATGTCGACCTGGTTATCGTGCGCGAGAACACCGAGGACCTCTACGCTGGTATTGAGTTCGACGAAGGCGCTGCCGAGGTCGAGGAGCTTTCACAGCTTGTCGAGCGCTCGGGTCAGAAAACCTTCGCCGCGGATTCCGCCATCTCGATCAAGCCCATCTCCATCGCCAAGAGCCGCCGTATTGTGGAGTACGCCTTTGAGTATGCTCGCCGCTGCGGCCGCAAAAAGGTGACGGCCGTGCATAAGGCCAACATCATGAAGGCGACTGACGGCCTGTTCCTGCGCGTGGCTCGCGAGGTGGCTGCCAACTATCCCGATATCGAGTTCAACGACAAGATCGTCGACGCCACCTGCATGGGTCTGGTTCAGAACCACAACGACTTCGATGTTCTAGTCCTGCCCAATTTGTATGGCGATATCGTCAGCGACTTGTGCGCCGGTCTTGTGGGCGGCCTTGGCATGGCCCCCGGCTCCAATATCGGAGCCGACTGCGCCATCTTTGAGGCCACGCATGGCTCCGCGCCCGATATCGCTGGCCAGGATATCGCTAACCCCACGGCCGAGATTCTGTCTGCGGCCATGATGCTCGATCATCTGGGCGAGAACGATGCTGCCAATCGTATTCGCTCCGCCGTATCTGCCACGCTCGACGAGGGCGAGCAGGTTACCGGTGACGTGCGTCGTGCCCAGACCGGCTCCATTGAGGGCGCCGTGGGCACGCAGGCCTTTGCCGATGCCGTTATCGCGCATCTTGCCTAAGGGGATACGGCTTCAAACGCCTAAGCGGTACTTATACGTTTGCGGATAACCTGAGAATGAATACGCCCGGCGCTCTGTCGGGCGTATTCTATTGAGGACTATGTTTCTTAACAAGGAGTAACTGATATGGGTCTGATTCAAAAGAAGGACGAAAAGGACGAGATCGACGGCATCCAGATCATCGAGCGCGGCGAAGGCCCCGACGGTGACGAGGACGAGAAGATCGATCTGGTCGCAGGTACGTCTGCCGAGCACATTGCTGCCGGCACGACCGCCGAGGAGGAGGACGCCCGCCTGGAGGCTCAGATTACCGCGGATGCCGCCGACGAGAACCTCATGCCTGAGGAGCAGGACGAGGACGATGACTCCGACGTGGACGACAGCGCATCCAAGCACAAGAAGACGATGATTGCCGCCTTTGTGGTCGCCATCGTGATCGCTGCTGTGGTCGGCTTCTTTATCGGCAACGGTGGTTTTGGCGGCAAGGGCGTCGGCTCGGCGACCCTCACCGAGGACCAGCTCGATTCGACCGTGGCAAGCTACAGCTACAACGGCAAGAAGAGCGACATCACCGCGCGCGAGGCCATCGAGAGTCAGTACAGCCTTGATACCGTCAAGGATAGCGATGGCAACTACACCGCTCCCTCTGCCGACGTTATCCTGTCCTACGTGCGCAACAAGATCCTGCTCGACGCCGCCGAGGACGAGGGCATCACCGTCTCTTCTAAGGAGATGAAGAAGTACGCCGAGGATTCCATCGGCACTTCGGACTACAAGACCATGGCCACGCAGTATGGCGTGTCCAAGGATCAGGCCAAGCAGATCGTCCGTCAGTCCGCGACGTTGCAGAAGCTCTACAAGAAGAAGGTGGGCGATAGCTCCGCAAGTATGCCGATCGCTCCGACCGAGCCTTCTGACGGCAACGAGGACACCGCGAGCAAGGACTACGCCGACTACATCATCAACCTTGCCGGCGACGAGTGGGATAGCGAAAAGGGCACCTGGAAGGACAAGGACAGCACCTACGCTAAGGCCTTTGCCGACGATGCCTTTACGGCCGATAGCGCTACCTACAAGCAGGCCATGACTGCCTATTACACCGCCTACCAGCAGTACTCTTCGCAGGCTTCGAGCGCCAGCTCCAAGTGGACCGAGTACGCCAACGGCCTCTACGCCAAGGCCAATATCAGCATCTACGGCCTGTTTGCGTAAAGATTGCCTGAGCCTTCGAGTACGAAGCCGAAATATTTGCTGAAGCCCCCTAGAGCGGACATCGTTCTAGGGGGCTTTTTGCGTTGGAGGAAAGGGCGGGGAAGAGGGAGTAGGAGGGGTTTAATATACAAATTCTTGGAGACTTTATTCATGTAAAGTGAAAACGATTTCGGCCAAACTGGTAGTAACAATGTGGTACCACTGTTCATCTGGTAGTAACCAATTTTGATTCGAAATCGAATGGAAATTGCTAAGAATTAGTTTGGTAATGAAAGAAAAGCAGCACGTTTACCTGCGTAAATTACCGTTTACGGGCCAAAAATAACCGTTTGGCAACGAAATAGTAATTTGAACGAAATGTGGTGGACGTTTGAATTGAGTGTGTGCTACCGTACATACCAGCAACCCCAAATAGGGACTGGGTTGTCTAAGTTTGCGCACCAATGCCGGCAAGCGGAGAAGCCGGTATGCACAAGGCGCGGACATGGAACTCGTTGGTGAACAACGAAAGAAAGGTTGGAGGAGATACCATATGATGAAGTACCTCCAGAAGCTCGGCAAAGCGCTGATGCTTCCCGTCGCGGCGCTTCCCGTCGCAGGTATTCTTATGGGCGTGGGCTACCTGCTCGCTCCCGCAGTCATGGGTGCTGCCGGTGACACTACCGGTTTTGCCTATACCGCCGGTTTCCTGCTCATCAAGGCAGGCGGCGCTCTTATCGATAACATGGCCTGGCTGTTCGCAGTCGGCGCCGCTGTCGGCCTTGCCGACGATCACGATGGCACCGCTGGCCTCGCTGGCCTCGTCGCCTTCCTGATGATTCAGCAGCTCCTGAACCCTGCCGTTGTTGGCACTATCCGTGGTATGGATGCCGACGCCCAGACCGCTTGGCTCGCCACTACCGAGGGTATCGCGTTCTCCAAGATCGCTGGTAACTCCTTCATTGGTATCCTGTCCGCCATCATCGGTGGCACCTGCTACAACAAGTTCAAGGACACCCGTCTTCCCGACTGGCTGGCCTTCTTCTCCGGCAAGCGTTGCGTCGCCATCATGACTGCTGTCATCTGCATCGTCGTTTCCGTCGTCCTGCTCTTCGCTTGGCCCCTCATCTTCGGTGCGCTCGTCGCTCTGGGCGAGGGTATCGCTGCTATGGGTGGCATCGGCGCTGGCATCTACGCCTTCCTCAACCGCCTGCTCATCCCGACTGGTCTCCACCATGCTCTGAACAACGTGTTCTGGTTCGACACCATCGGCCTTGGCGACCTGACCCACTTCTGGGCTGGCGAGACCTCTGCCGACGTCAAGTGGAGCCTCGGCATGTACATGTCTGGCTTCTTCCCCTGCATGATGTTCGGTATCCCGGGCGCTGCCCTGGCTATGGTTCAGACCGCTAAGAACAAGAAGGCTGCTATCGGCCTGGTTGTCTCCGCCGCCATCTGCGCCTTCGTCTGTGGCGTCACCGAGCCCTTCGAGTTCGGCTTCATGTTCCTGTGCTTCCCGCTCTACGTTGTGTACGCTGCCCTGTACGGCATCTTCACCATCATCACCTACTATGTTGGTTTCCGTGCTGGCTTCTGCTTCTCTGCTGGCGCTACCGACCTCCTGTTCTCCGCTAGCCTCCCGGCTGCTGCCAACACCTGGATGATCATCCCGATGGGCATCGCTGCCTTCCTGGTCTTCTACCTCGTGTTCCGCTTCGCCATCACCAAGTTCAACCTCATGACCCCTGGTCGCGAGGATGAGGATGTCGAGGAAACCTCCGCTTCCGCCGCTGCTGGCGACGACAAGTTCGCCGCTCTGGCCGCCGCTGTTCTCGCTGCCGTCGGTGGCAAGGAGAACGTTAAGACCGTTGACTGCTGCGCTACTCGCCTTCGCTTCGAGCTCGGCGATTCCGCTCTGGTCGACGAGGCTGCCTGCAAGAAGGCTGGCGCTCTGGGCGTTATGAAGATGGACAAGGGTGCTACCCAGGTCATCATCGGTACGCAGGTCCAGGCTGTTGCCGAGGAGCTCAAGAAGCTTCTCTAAGCCTTAGAGACGTACGTGTCTTGCAAAGGGTCGTCCCGCTCCGCGGGGGCGGCCCTTTTTGCTACCTCGGTACTTGATGAGGCGGTGCGATTGGTATTACAGTACACGGGCAATTAACCGGTAAACAATATTGCAATGTGCTGGTTGACCTGCTGTTATTCCGTTAAAACTGCTATAGTACGTGGTGTCTGGTTACAACCAATTTCGAGTCATTTATCCGGCAGGTATCATCATGGCAATGGGAGCGCGCAAACAGCCTCTGTACGATCAGCTCGTCGATTTGCTGACCGATAAAATCGATCACGAACTTCGACCCGGCGACTATTTGCCGTCAGAGCGTGACCTGTCGGAACGCTACGGGCTCTCGCGTACGACGGTTCGCCTTGCCCTGCAGGAGCTTGAGCGCCTGGGCCTGGTGGTTCGTCAGCGCGGCCGTGGAACCATGGTGTGCGACCGCTCTCTGCAAACGGCAAACCTCTCGCAAATCTATAGCTTTACCGAGCAGATGAAGGCAATCGGCCGTGTGCCCAAGACGACGATTCTTGAGTTTACCGAGGTCGAGGCTGACAAGAATATTGCCGTAGAGATGAACGCGCGTCTTGGCGAGCGTCTGTACAAGATCAAGCGCCTGCGTATTGCCGATTGTGTGCCGCTGATGATTGAGTGTACATATCTGCCGAGTCGCAAGTTCTTTGCGCTTAAGCGCCCCATGATCGAGAACAAATCGCTGTACGACATGATCGAGCAGGACTTTCACGAGAAAGTTCGCGTGGCAGAGGAAGAATTCTACGCGAGTATCGCCCGCCATTCCGACGCCCGTCTGCTCGAGATTGCCGAAGGCGCACCGGTCCTGGATTTGATTCGTACCACATATGACATGAACAACGAGGTTATCGAGTATACGCGTTCGGTTGCGCGCGCCGACCAGTTTAAATACAAGGTCTACCACAACCGCGCAGTCTAGAGTTATTGGGTATAAACGGCTTGGTGTGTTTTGCGGCGGGTGCAAAATGCGCCAAGCGGTAGAAGGCAACGAACAATCGCTCGAATTAACAATGCAGTGGTTTTTGATCCGCCCTAAAACGCACTGCGGGTACGGGAGCATAGATGAGCACGTATGCTATCAAGGCCGACAAGTTCTTTTTGCCGGCGGGGCCGCAGCTGGGCGGCTACCTCATGGTCGAAGATGGCGTCTTTGGCGCTTGGCAGGCCGATGAGCCCGCTTGTGAGATCAAAGATTATTCGGGTACATGGATTGCGCCGGGCATGGTGGACACCCACATTCATGGCTTCTATAACCATGCCACGACCGATAATGATGCCGAGGGTATCAACATCAGCTCGACCGAGCTCGCTCGTCGTGGTACCACCAGCTGGCTGCCTACGACCTTTACCGACGGCGTGGAGCAGATCAAGGACGCCTGCGCTGCCATTGCACAGGCGGACGAGGAGCGCGGACCTGAGTTCTGCGGTGCTCGTATTCAGGGCATCTACCTGGAGGGTCCGTTCTTTACCATGAAGCATGTGGGCGCCCAGAACCCTGCTTATCTGATCGGCCCGTCCGAGAAAGTTTTTGACGAGTGGCAGGAGGCCGCCGGCGGTCGAATCGTCAAGAGCGCTATGGCGGCCGAGCGTGACGGCGCCGCCGCTTACGCCGCGGCTCTGAGCGCAAGGGGCGTCGTGACCTGCATCGGCCACTCTGATGCCACCTATGATGAGTGTGCTGCCGCCATCAATGCTGGCGCCAGCTGCTTTACGCATACCTACAACGGCCAGCGCGGTCTGCATCACCGTGAGCCCGGTGTCGTCGGGGCCGCTATGACCACGCCCAACACCTATGCCGAGATCATTTGCGACGGCAAACACGTAAACCCTGCTGCTATTAAGGCGCTGCTGCAGGCCAAGGGCTGGCAGCACACAGTGCTGATCACTGACTGCCTGGGTTGCGGCGGCATGCCCGAGGGCAAGTACACCAGCGGTGGCATGGATGTCATTATGAAGGACAACCTTTGCTGGCTTGCCGATGGCTCTGCTATCGCCGGCTCGGTGCTCACGCTCGCACAGGGTGTCAAGAACATTGTCGACTGGGGTCTCGCGAGCGCCGATATCGCAATTCGCATGGCGACCGAGGTGCCCGCGCGCTCTGCTCACGTCGAGGATAAATGTGGCAGCATTATGCCTGGCCGCGATGCCGATTTTGTCGTGTTCAATCCCGACCTTACCCTGGTCGAGACGTATGTGGGTGGCAACAGCGTCGGTAACGCGTTTGCCGAGTAGCCGCCAAAGAAACGATTCGAGAGGGGATTTAGATGATTTACGGTGCATTGGGCGATATCGAGGAGTACCGCGGAATGCTTAAGGGCCTCGACGTGCTGATCGACTGGCTCGAGGAGAACGACCCGGCGGAGCTCGAGGTCGGCAGCCATCCGATTCTGGGCGACAAGGTCTTTGCGAACGTCATGGCTCCCACGACGCGTCCCGAGGCCGAGGCTCACTATGAGACGCATCAGCGCTATCACGACCTGCAGATCGACGTCGAGGGTCGCGAGGCCTTTAAGGTCGCCACGGGCAGCCTGACGCTGGTCCAGGAGTTTGACGAGAAGGACGACTACGATCTGGTCGATTCCGACGCCTCGATCGCCGGCGATCTTGCCGACGACAAGTTTGCGCTGTTTGTTGCCGGCGAGCCTCACATGCCCACGCTCGAGTTCCCGGGCGATGGCGCGCAGCCGGTCAAGAAGATCTGCTTTAAGCTGCTTGCCGACGCCTACTGGGAGGAGTAGCGAACTGCCCGACTGAGCTGTTCTTCTGATGGCGTGTTTTCCCTAAGGGAAGCACGCTACGACCCCGTTAATCGTGTTTTCCCTAGGGGAATCACGATTAACGGGGTTTCTGTTTTTGAATAGGGGAGCTGACGCTGTTGCGATGCGTGGATTGGCACGCGCACTCAAAATCGGCAACAAAAAAGCCGCCCGAAGGCGGCTGTCTTGTGCAATGGAGCCAGCGACCGGGCTCGAACCGGTGACCCCCGCTTTACGAGAGCGGTGCTCTACCAACTGAGCTACGCTGGCGGCCATGTGGTGACGCAGCTGAGGCGTCAACGGCTGTCTATGATACGGGACATCGCAAATCCGCGCAAGTGCTCTGACAGCTTTTCTCACGTTAAATGCACTAATCATTCAAGCCGGGATGTGCCTGGTTGCCTACAACTAGGTAGAAAAACGCCCGTCGGCGGTGTGCCGGCGGGCGCTGCTGTGCGATATGTTGCGTTATGAGCTTAGTGCCTCATAAAGTGGTATTCGATCACATTGCTGTAGGGATGACCCGGGCCCACAATGCCCTGGGGGAACAGCGTCTGGTGCGGCGTGTCGGGGTACATCTCGGCCTCGAGGGCAAAGCCGGCGCCCCAGCCGTAGTTGGCATCGTCCTTGGCGTGCTCATCGCCTAGCCAGTTGCCGGTGTAGAGCTGCACGCCCGGGGCGGTGGTGTAGTAGTCCAGCTCACGGCCGGTCCACATCTCCTCGACGTGCAGGGCACGGCGCAGATTGCGGCCGTACTGATAGCCGCCAATGCACAGGCAGTGATCGTAGCCGCGTGCCTGCTTAATCTGCGGATGGTCGGCCTCCATGCCAGGCGCGACGGGGCGTAACTCGCGAAAATCAAACGGTGTTCCCTCGACCGGAGCAATCTCGCCAGTAGGAATGTTCTGGTCGTCAATGGGCAGGTAGTGGGCAGCGTTAGCAACAAAGAAGTGCTCGCAGTCCATGCCGGCATTATGACCGGCAAGGTTAAAGTACGTGTGGTTGGTCATGGACACGTACGTGGCACGGTCGCTCTCGCAGCCATACTCGATACGGAAGCGGCCGGTGTGCGTCACGGTAAACACGGCCGTAAAGGTGCGGTTGCCGGGCAGGCCCAACTCGCCATCCTCAAGTGAGGTGGTCATGCGCACGGCGTTGTGGGCCTCGTCGAGCTCAACATCCCACACGCGCTTGTGCAGGCCGTGCTCAAGATCGCTGTGCAGGTTGTTGGCGCCCTCGTTGGCGGGCATATGCCAGTCCGTACCGTCGATGGTGATCGTGGCGCCCGCGGTGCGGTTTGCCACGGGGCCGATGGTCGCGCCAAAGCAGGCGGGGTTGTCAAAGTAATCCTCGAGCTTATCGAAGCCCAGCACCACATCGCGCACGTTGCCGGGAATGTCGGGCACATCGATACCCAGCACGGTGGCGCCATAGTCCATAATGCGAACGCAGATCTCGGGCCCGTTGAGGGTGTAACGATGAACGGGGGTACCGCACGGCGCGGTGCCGAAAAGCTCAGAAGTGATCATTTGGTTCCTAACATCGAGGTATTTCCGACAAACTGTAGCGCGAACAGGTGAGATTATCACTACACCCCACTAAAGCAGGGGGTATTTTTCTCAAAAAAGTGATGATTGGAGCTGTGCGGGCGTTCATTTTTGACGCGCGCGAGTCTGATACAATTTGTTCGTTACTGTTTGAATGATATGCGCGCAAAGAACGGCGAGGATTCATCGTGATTAAAGCGGAGCGACAGGATAAGGTTCGTCAGCTGCTCGAAGAGCAGGGCACGGTCTCGGTCAAGGAGATCTCGGACGTGCTGGGCGTCTCGGACATGACGATCCGTCGCGACCTTGAGGAACTTGCGAGCCTGGGCGAGATCGAGCGCGTGCACGGCGGCGCCCGCAGTGCGCAGGGTCGTCCCCACGCTATGTTGCGCCACGAGTACTCGCACAGCGAAAAGCGCACCAAGCATGCCGAGGAAAAGCTGCAGATTGCGCGCCGAGCCGTGGAGCTTATCGAGGAAGGTTCGACCATCTTTTTGGGTACGGGCACCACGGTTGAGCAGATGGCATCGATGCTGCCGGCGTGCCGCCTGCGCATTGTGACCAACTCGCTTTCGGTGTTTAACCTGCTCGAGGCGCGCGAAGACTGCGACCTGTGCCTCGTGGGCGGCATGTATCGTCGCCGCACCGCCGCTTTTGTGGGACCAACGGCCGAGGATACCCTGCGTGCGTTGGGTATCGACGCGGCGTTTATCGGTGCCAACGGCATCTTGGACGGTGACGTATCTACGTCCAACATGGACGAGGGCCGTATCCAGCAGCTCGCCTTTAGCAAGGCAGACTCGCGCTATCTGATCGCCGATTCCAGCAAGATTGGCAGGCGCGACTTCTACACCTTCTGCCGTCTGGACAGCCTGGATGCCGTGGTGTGCGAGCCGGGTATTACCGCCGAGGACCGCGCCGCCATCGAGGAACACACGCAGGTCATCTGCTAGCTAACGCTATTGGATTGCTAACAGGCGATGCGGGAGGACTTTTACCTCCTGTCATTGTGGAAACCAGCGCGTCAGCGCTACGCGATATGACGCGCAAATGGGGACTTCGCTATCAAATTGTCTCAACCTGTGATATCTAGGCGGCCAAAAGCGAGTCAGATGTTACAGATCGAGATTTTTGGCTCAGCCTATTCCGTTTGTCTCAATCTGTAACAGCTAGGACCTAAAAACTCGACTAGGTGTTACAGATCGAGATTTTGTCTACCCAGCCATCACCTTTGTCTTGATCTGTAACAGTTAGACGGTTAAAAGCGAGTTAGATGTTACAGATTGAGATATTTCTGCTCGGGCGTTCTGTTTGTCTCGATTTGTAACAGCTAGGGCCGAAATATTCGGCTAGATGTTACAAATCGAGACAAACGACCTGCTCGGGCCGAGCCAAAACAAAAAGGCCGCATGCGAACCCGTGGAGGGATTCGTATGCGGCCGACAGGGGGTATGCGGCGGAAACTAGGCCATGAGCAGGCCGGTCTCCGCGACGTTCTTGTACCAGTACGCGCTCGCCTTGGGATAGCGCTTCTGGGTCTCAAAGTCGATGTAGAACAGGCCGTAGCGCTTGTTGTAGCCGTTGGTCCAGGAGAACTGGTCCTGCAGCGACCACACAAAGTAGCCGTCGACGTTCACGCCGCCGTCGATCGCCTTGAGGATCCACGCGAGATGCTGGCGCATGTAGTCGATACGAGGGGCGTCGTCGATAAAGCCATCCTCGAAGTCGTCCTTATAGCCCATGCCGTTCTCGGTGATGTAGATCTTCTTGTAGTTGGGGTAATCGTTCTTAATGCGCAGCAGCAGGTCGTACAGGCCCTCGGGATAGATGATCCAGTCCCAATCGGTGGTGGGAACGCCTTCGCGCACGCACGACTCGCCCACGCCCTTGAGGAACCAGCGCGAAGATCCCTTGTCGCCGGTGCCATTGTGGTTGATGTCGTTTTCGCCCTCGGCAGCACGCAGGAACTGGCACTTGTAGGTGTTGACGCCCAGGCAATCGTTGTAGGGGAGCGCGGCGGTCAGCGCGGCGATGTCCTCGTCGCGGACGTCGAGCTCGCCGCCGGCGATATGGGCCAGCTTGGTCGCGGCTTCCATGGTGTCGGCTGCATAGTGGCCGCGGAAGGTGGCATCGAGTACCCAGCGGTTGTTGATGACGTCGGCCATGCGAGCTGCCTCGCAGTCGGCAGCGCTGTTGGGATCGAGGGGATACTTGGGCTCCAGGTTCTGGACAATGCCGATCTCGCCCTCAAAGCCACCCTCATGGAAGGCGACGACGGCCTTGGCGTGGGCCACCATCATGTTGTGCATAAGCTGGAAGGCCTTGTCCAGGCGATACTTCTCGCCGTGCGGCCAGTTGCCGACGATAAAGCTGCCCTCGGCGGTCGCGGGAATCTCGTTAAAGGTAAACCAGTGCTTGACCTCGGTGAACTCGGCAAAGCAGAACTTGGCATACTCGACAAAGGCGTCGATCGTCGTGCGCGTCAGGAAGCCCTCGCCGCCGTTCTGGTAAAAGGCCTCGGGCGTATCGAAGTGATCGAGCGTGACATAGGGGATAACGCCGGCATTGTTGCAGGTGGCAAAGAGCTCGTGATAGAAGGCAACACCCTCGGGGTTAATCTCACCGGTGCCGTTGGGGAAGATGCGGCTCCAAGCGATGGAGACGCGGATACCGTTGATGCCGAAGCGCTGGCACAGGTCGATATCGACCGGGTACTTGTTGTAGAAATCGCTTGCGGGGTCGGGGGAGAAGCGACCCTGAGCGGCCAGGAAATCGTCCCAGGGCACTTTGCCCTTGCCGTGCGTGCGGGTCTCGCCCTCAACCTGGTAAGCAGCGGTGGCGCCGCCAAACACAAAGCCGTCGGGGAACTGCATGGGGTTGGTCATGAGGCATCCTTTCTGTGGGATACGAATAGGGAGAGGTGCCCGAACTGGGGATCCGGGCACCAACAGAGGGAGGAACTAGTCGAGGTTCTCGCGGAGCCACTTGATGGCGCCAGCGGGGTCGCGAGTAAGGTCGATATATTCCTTACCGCGCGGGGCGAGCAGCTTAATGCCCAGGCGATCGGTGTCGGCCTTCATGTCGTTGTAGTAGCTACGAACCTGCGGGGCAAGCACGATAACGTCGTACTGATCCATGATGGCAGTGTGCTGACCATAGGCGCCCGCGGAGGAAGCGATGTTCTCTCCGGTCTGCGCGGCACCTTCCTTGATGGCGTTGGCAAGCATGGCAGAGGTGCCGGCGCCGGCGCACAGGACGAGGACCTTCAGGCCATCGACATCCTTCTTGGCGGATGCATCGGCGGCGGACTCGGGCTGATCGGCGACAGGCTTGCTGTCGGCGGCGGCAACGGTCGTCTCGACGGAAGCGGTGGCCTGCTCGACAGCGGGCGCAGGGTTGCTGGCGGCGATGGTGGCAGCACCGTCGGACTCGAGACCCAGCTCGGCGGCGCGCTCGGCCTCCTGGTCGCAGAGCAGCTTATCGTATGCCTTCAAGAACGGCAGGTAGATGATGGCATCCAGCAAGATGATAATCGCGACAAATACTAGGGCGATAAGCTGGAAGTTCGTGGTGATGAAAATGCCGATGGGGGCAGGGGTAGCCCAAGGCACCACGAAGGAGAAGCCGTTCATGCCTACATTATCGATAAAGAACTTGGCAACACTTACGTTGACGCAGCCGGCGGCAACAAAGGGGATGAGCATGTAGGGGTTAAGGATCATCGGCGCGCCAAAGAGCAGCGGTTCGTTGACGGCGAAGGCAACAGGAACAATCGAGGCCTTACCGACGGCTTTGAGCTGCTTGGACTTCATAAAGAGAATCAGCAGAAGCGGCACGATGAACGTGGCGCCGGTGCCGCCGAACTCACCCACGAGCGACATGTTAAAGGTGAGGGAATGGGCGGGGTGACCACCGGCCAGCAGAACCTGCAGGTTCTCGGCCTGGTTGGCAAGACGGATGGGGTCGATGCCCGGCTGGACAATCGAAGGACCATGGACACCGATGAACCAGAAGAACGCGGTGGCTGCCTGGATAAGGATAAGGCCAGGATAGGTCTCTGCAGCGGTAAAGAGCGGGGAGAGCAGTTTGATGAGCAGCTCGGAGAACGGAACGCCCATGAGGTTGCGCACGACGACATCGATGATGCCGCAGATGATGACGGCGCCGCCAAAGGGGATGATGTCGCGGAAGTTCTGAGCGATGGCGCCCGGGACTTCCTTGGGCAGCTTAATGGTCAGATCGCGCGAGACGCAGAACTTATAAACCCAAACGGTAATGAACGCGGCGATATAGGCCGAGAACAGACCGCGCGTACCCATGCTGGTGCAATCGAAGACCGAAAGCTCGGAGCCGTCGAACTTGGTAGTGAACTGCGTAACAGCGAGCAGCAGCATGCTGCACTGGGCGGCCACCATGGTGGAGCCGTCGTTGAGCACCTTGCCGGCGGGCATGCGACGGTTCATGGAGGCCGTGAAGTTCTTGGCGGTGGTGCCGGCAACCATGATGCCCATAACGCCCATGGTGAAGTTGTACAGCTTATTGCACCAGTCGATGAGCGGCTGGGGCAGCGTGATGCCAACTACGCCGGGAAGGGTGGCAATCAACAGGAAGATCGAAGAGGTGAGGACAATGGGCATACACCCAAGGAATCCGTCCTTGATGGCCTGGAGGTAGATGTTTCTCGAGATCTTCTCAAAGAACGGCTGATGCTTTTCGAGCATCTTTACGATGGCGTCCATAAAGCTCCTTTGTTACTTGATGCGCGATGCATGTGGATGGAACTGGTCGTCGATGGATGGTCAGGACTGCCCGGAAACCTTCCCGCTTAAGGAAGGCATTGCGAAATGACAACGTTGTCATTTCGTTAATGACAACGTAAGACATTTTTGGAAGAGCAACAAGGATTTACGGGTGAACGGTCGATATTGTCCGATAAACGGCTGATTTGTCAGTCGGGCAGGTAGTGTATGCTAGAACGCAAAAAACAAGCGATAGAGAACCGAGTGGAGAAGCAGTGGCAACGATGGACAAGAAGAATGTTTCGATGAACGATGTGGCGATTGCCGCGGGTGTTTCTCTCAAGACGGTTTCGCGTGTGATCAACGAGCCCGATAGCGTGCGCGAGTCGACGCGCGATAGGGTCCATGCTGCCATGGAGGCGCTTGGGTTCCGGGCGAACTTTGCCGCGCGTTCACTCAAGTTGGGCCGTTACGGGTGCATCGGCGTGGTGATGTTCCACTTGTCGGGCGGCGCCGTGGACATGATTGACGGAATCGCCGATGCAGCCGAAGAGCGAGGCTTTGCGCTCACGATGATCAAAAAGCGGGCGGGGGAGAAGATGACCCTTGCCGAAGCGGCGCGCAGGATGTCGCAGCTTCCCGTCGACGGCATGATCTTCAACCTGCGTCAAATGGTCGATGACTTTGATACCTTTGAGGCGCCGAAAGACCTCAAGACGGTGATTATCACGCCGATGGAACATCCTACCTGCTCTACCGTTAGTGACGATCAAGAGGGTGGTGCGCGCATGGCGTGCGAGTACTTCTTAAATCGCGGGCACAAGAACGTGTATTTCGTTTCTGGTAAAAAAGAGTCGCTGTCGAGCCAGTGCCGTATGAAAGGTTGGCGTGCAGCACTCGAGACGCGTGGCATTGAGCCGCCCGAGCCTCTGCAAGGTGATTGGAATGCGGATAGTGGCTATGCCGCGGGCCTTGTGCTTGCCGATAAACCCGATTGCACGGCGGTCCTCGCTGCTAACGACTGCATGGCAAACGGCGTTATGATGGCTCTACGTGACAAAGGGCTCAGTGTGCCCGACGACGTGTCCGTGATCGGCTTCGACGATGAGCTCTACAAGACGATTCCCAACTCGATTCTGACGTCGGTGAAGTTTCGCCACCGCGAGCTGGGCATCCGTGCACTTAACGAGGTCGTCGCAGGCCTTGAGGCTCCGAGCTCCAGAAGCCGCACGCTTGTGTCGGGCGTGCTGATCGAGCGTTCCAGCGTGAAGGACCTGCGGGTGTAGACGTGCTCAGCTCGTTCATCTCAATCTGTAACAGGTAGGACCGAAATACTCGGCTAGATGTTACAGATCGAGATTGAGAGGATTGTCCTGTGCGTTTATCTCAATCTGTAACAACCAGACGTCCAAAACCGGTTTTAGTGTTACAGATTTAGACAATTCGGCCCCGTCTTCCCGGTTTGTCTTGATTTGTAACAGCTAGGGACCAAAAACTCGGCTAGATGTTACAGATCGAGACAAACGGCCCCCCAGCCGAACAAAAACAAAAGGCCGGGGGCGGCGCGCCGTGTGACGTGCCACCCCCGGCTGAGAAATGGGGACAGGTTATGTGAGCGGGGCAATTCCGCTGGTCGCCAGCCGCTAGTCCAGACGACGGGTCTGCGCCACGTGCTTGTACCAGTAGGCGCTTGCCTTGGGCGTGCGCTTCTGGGTTTCAAAGTCAACGTAGAAGAAGCCATAGCGCTTGTTGTAACCATTGGTCCAGGAGAACTGATCCTGCAGACTCCACAGGAAGTAGCCGCCCACGTTGACGCCCACCTCCATGGCCTTGAGCAGCCAGCGCAAGTGCTGCTCGATGTAGTCGATGCGCGGCTGATCGTCCACAAAACCGTCCTTGTAGGGATCCTTGTAGCCCATGCCGTTTTCTGTAATGAAGATCTGCTTGTAGTTGGGGTAGCGCTGCTTAATGTAGACGAGCAGATCGAACAGGCCCTCGGGATAGATGATCCAGTCCCAGTCGGTGGTGGGGATGCCAGGCTTGTTCACGTGCTCGCCAATACCCTTAACGCGCCAGCGGCCGGTGCCCTTCTCGCCCGTACCGTTGTGGTGCAGGTCGTTCTCGCCGTCGTAAGCCTTCAAGAAGCGGCACTGGTAGTTGTTGACGCCCAGGTAGTCGTTGTAGAGCGCGGCCTCGCGCATAATCTCGAGGTCCTCGTCCAGGATCTCGATGGTGCCGCCCGAGACGGCAGCCAGACGGTTGGCGCACTCGAGGGTGTCGGGCGCGTAGTCGCCTCGGAAGGTGGCGTCGAGCAAGAACTGGTTCTGCAACACGTGCTCGTTGTTGGCGGCTTTGATGTCGGCGGGGTCGTTCTCGTTGAGCGGATACTTAAACTCCAACGACTGAATGACGCCGATTTTGCCCTTAAAACCGCCGTTGTGGAAGGCCAGTACGGCCTTGGCGTGGGCGAGCATCATGTTGTGCTCGCACTGGAAAGCCTCGGCCAGATGCGCCTTGACGCCGCCGGGGAAGGTGCCCTCGATGTAGGTGTTGGAGGCATCGGCCCAGATCTCGTTAAAGGTGAACCAGTAGGTCACCTGGTCGGCGTACTCCTTAAAGCAGAAGGTGGCAAAGTCCACAAAGGCATCGATGGTCTCGCGGTTGAGGAAGTCGCCCTTCTCAAAGAGGGCAAGCGGCGTGTCGAAGTGATGCAGCGTGACAAACGGCTCAACGTGGTGCTTGTGGCACTCGGCGAAGAGATCGTGGTAGAACTGCACGCCCTCGGGGTTGATCTCGCCGGTGCCGTTGGGGAAGATGCGGCTCCAGGCAATGGAGAGGCGAATGCCGTTGATGCCGAACTCCTCGCACAGCTCCAGATCGACGGGGTACTGGTTGTAGAAGTCCGAAGCGGGATCGGGGGAAAAGCGCCCCTGGGCCTCCAGGAAGTCGTCCCAGGCAACCTTGCCTTTACCGTGGGTGCGGGTCTCGCCCTCTACCTGGTAGGCAGCAGTGGCGCCGCCAAAGACAAAGTCCTCGGGAAACTGCGCAGGCGGGTTGGTGACGCTAGCAGGGTTAACGGACATGATGATCCAATCGTCTAAATCGAAGGGCCAGCCGGTCTTGGATGATCGGCTGGCCCTGTGCGTTACTTACTTCGAGAGTTGCTCGCTTACGAAGGCGAGAGACTTATCGCCGTTCTGGGAAAGCTCAATGTACTGCTTACCGCGGCAGGCGACGCACTTGTTGCCCACGCGCTCGCAGTCCTTCTGCAGGTCGGCCAGGTAGCTTGCGGCTTGCGGGGCCAGGACGACCAGATCGAAGTCGGGGAGCATGTCCACGTGGTTGCCATAGGCCTCGGCAGCGGTTTCAAGATTGATGCCGCGCTCCTTGGCGGCCTTGGCCAGCGCGTTGGCGAGCAGGCCCGAGGTACCGCCACCCTGGCAGAGCACGAGCACGCGTTTGCCGTTGAGGTCGCTGGTGGCCGTTGCCTCGGCAGCGGGTGCTGCGGAAGCGGCGGGGGCGCCGGCTTCCACGGCCTCGGCAGCAGCGCCGGCGGCAACGCTCTTGGCGTCGGCCTTGCCCTGGAAGGCATCGTTGAGCTTGGCGGCCTTCTCGGCGTTCTTGGCGGCGAGCTCCTCCTGGGAAATCTCGGCCTCCTCGGCGCACTTCTGGGCGTCATAGGCACGGAAGAACGGATAGTACAGAACGAAGTCGACGACCAGGATAAGGGCGAGCATCACAAAGGCGAGCGGCTGGAAGCCCAGGCCCATGATGGTGCCGATGGGGCCGGGGACGGTCCAAGGCAGGGTGTACATAAAGCCGTTCATGCCCAAGAAGTCGATAAAGATCTTGAGGATCCAGATGTTGGCGATCGGGGCAAAGACAAACGGGACAAAGAAGACGGGGTTGAGCACGATAGGCGCGGCGAACAGCAGCGGCTCGTTGACGGCAAAGCACACGGGGACGATGGCGGCCTTACCGACAGCGCGCATCTCCTGGGACTTGGCCAGGAAGCAGAACATAAAGACCAGGACGAGCGTGGCGCCGGTGCCGCCCATGCAGACGACGAAGTACTGGGCACCCTGGGTCAGGACAGCGGAAGCGTGCTGGCCGGCCTGGAACGCAGCCAGGTTGTCGGTCATGTTGGCAACGAGGGCGGCGGCGATGGCGGGCTCGACGATCGAGGGGCCGTGGACGCCCACGAACCAGAACAGGCTCATGGCGCCGTAAATCACAGCAAGGCCGATGTAGCCGTCGGCAGCGGTGAACAGGGGCTGGAACACCTGGATGACGCCCTGGGCAAAGCAGAAGCCAAAGGCAGCGCGGAAGACGATGTCAAAGACCCAAAAGACGGTGATGCAGACGGAGAAGGGGATGATGTCCTTAAAGGTCTGCGAGATGTTGGGCGGAACCTGCTCGGGCATCTTGACGGTGATGTTGCGCTTGATAAAGAACTTGTAGATGATGCCGGTCACAAACGCAGCGATGAAGGCGGTCAGCAGGCCCTTGGAACCAAGGTAGGTGGTGTTGAAGCCACTGGCGGCATCCGTGGCGATGGTGTCGCTCGAAAGGAGCAAGAAGCCGATGATGGCCGCGCACATGCACGAGATAAAGTTGATCTGGTTATTCTTGGGCAGATCGCGGTTCTGGGCGTCGGCGAAATGCTTGGCCGTGGTAGCGGCGCAGGCGATGGCCAGGATGCCCATGGAGTAGTTGTAGCACTTCCACAGGGCGTTGTTGATGTCATCGGGCCAGTAGAAACCCCAGATGTTGGGGACCGAGGCTACCAGGCAAAAGATGGACGAGAAGATGATGATGGGGATGACGGAGATAAAACCGTCGCGGATCGCCTTGAGGTACTTGTTGCGGGCGATCGCGTTGAAAAAGGGCTGGCCCTTTTCGATGGTGGCGATGAGTTGCTCCATGCAAAGCTCCTAAGAGTCGGTGGGTTAGCAACGATGGTAGCTTTTGACGTTTGGTTGCCAAAATGTTGACGTTGCCATTTTGTGACACAAAATAAGACGCGAACCGATGGCCCCTGTGCCTGCGGACCGTCGATTTCTTGCGCGTAAACGTTTGAGCCGCCCGGTGGCTCTGTGTTTGCGCAATGGCAACGTTAACATTTGGGCGATAAAAGCCGTTCGGGGAAGCAAAAATGTCGGTGAACGGTAGGTTTTGGGTGGTGAGCGTATGGTGGGGGAGGCGTTAGATATACTTGAAGATGTTTCATTTGACTGCGTAGGGTGCCACCAATGGCATCGTTGACATAGAAAGATCGACCTATGGCCGCTGTTAAAAAATCGGTTTCCGTTAAGGATGTGGCGCTCCTCGCGGGCGTCTCAGAACAGACGGTCTCGCGCACCGTCCACGATTCGCCCAGCGTGCGCCCCGAGACCAAGGAGCGCGTGCGTGCCGCCATGCGCGAGCTGGGGTATCGCCCCAATTTTGCCGGTCGATCGCTGCGCCGCGGCAAGTTTAAGACCGTCGGCGTCGCCATGTTCAACATTACCGGTACCGGCAACCTCGACCGTATGGAGGGCTTTGCCGCCGCCGCCGATAAGCACGGCTACGCCATTACCCTCACTAAAGTAGATGGACATCCGTATACCCTCGAGAGCGCATCGTCGCGCATGAGCGCACTGCCGGTGGATGGCATGGTCGTGATCATGAATCGCATGCCGGCGGACTTTGGCACCTTTGAGCCGCTGCCTGGTATGCAGACGGTGCTCGTTACCATGCTGGAGCACCCGCTGTGCTCGACGGTCGATAACGATCAGTTCGATTGTTCGCGCCAGGTTGTCGAGTACTTGCTGGGGCAGGGGCACAAGACCGTGCACTTTATCTCGTGTCCCGAACGCTCGCTTTCGGGCATGCAGCGCGAGGAGGGCTGGCGCGAGACATTGCGCTCGCATGGTATTGAGCTGCCGCGACTCATCCGTGGCGACTGGACGGCGCAGAGTGGATATGCCGCAGGCCAGGCTCTGGCGGACGATCCGACCTGTACTGCCATCTATGCCTCCAATGACGCCATGGCCTACGGCTGCATTCGCGGACTCGAGTCGCGCGGAAGGCGTGTGCCCGAGGACGTGAGCGTGGTGGGGGTTGATGATAGTCTGGGCGACATCGTGCCCGATCGTCGCCTGACCACCGTGCGCTTTGACAACAAGCGTGTCGGCATGTGGGCAGTCGACAAGATCGCCGGCGCCGAGGGAGTTGCGTCTGGCGTGGAGCACATGCTGATCCCCGGCGTGCTCGTAGAGGGCGATACGGTGCGCGATTTGCGTTAGGGCGCGGTCCTGTTTGGGTTTCCGTTAATCATGTTTGATATTGTTCGAAATGGTTTGGAAACCGTTCGCGGGTTAAAAGTGACCGTTCATAGCTCGAAATTACGTTTTGTATTGTTCTTTTTTGTTTGAATGTTATTGTTTCTGTCATACACAGCGCAGCGCGTATGCCCGGACGCGATGCTCTCCATTGGTTCATATGTGAAAGGAACGCAATATGGCAACCAAAGAAGAAATCTCGATGGTTGGATTCGAGATTGTCGCATACGCAGGTGACGCCCAGACCGATCTGCTTGCAGCGCTCGATGCTGCTCGCGAGGGTGACTTTGAGAAGGCCGAACAGCTGCACAAGGATGCCAGCGATGCACTTATCGGCGCCCACGACACGCAGACCAAGCTGCTTTCGCAGGAGGCCGGCGGCGGCGAGATGGAGATGACCTTCATCATGGCTCACGCTCAGGACACCCTCATGACCACTATGATCTTGGAGAAGCAGGCCCGCTTTACCATCGATGCCTACAAGCGCATCGCCGAGCTCGAGGCCAAGCTCGCCTAACGAGCCCGCACAACCAAGCCCCTTCCAAAAGCCCTGCCGCTACCCGCAGCAGGGCTTTTTCTGTCCTCCTCCAAGTTGCGGTGAAATAGGGGCTGACGGCCCAAAATGATCCGTTCTCCTCCGTCCCCAGGGGATCGGTTGGCAGCGTCGCCACGAAACTGGCGCATCTACTACGTTTAACCCGATACCCCCGTCCATACCCGCGTTTCATAGAAAACTGCAGGCGTTCTACCTGCGGTTTTGTTTTTACGCCACGGGGCATGGTCGGGGATGGGCAGTTAAACGTAGTAGATGGGCCCATTTCGTGGCAAGCGGGTCATGCGGCAGCCCGTTGCGCCTCCTCCCGTTCGGTTTTTCGCTGGGTGGGTATACTTCCATCCGCAATACAGGCCGGAATGAGGAGGTATCCAAATGCCGGACAACGGATCTATTCAAAAGAGAGACGCGAGCGAGATGGCTCATGGGCGTCCTGTCCAGATAACCGAGCAAACAACGGTGACCGAGCTGCAGCCCAGCCTATCCGATGTCGTGTGCGCAAACAAAAAACTGCAGATTGGCCTCATCGTTGCGCTCGTGGCACTGGCGCTGCTGTCGGGGTTTGTGGCTCGTCCGCATTTCGCCGATACCAAGACTTGGGACTCTACCATCGAGGTCATCGATCAAAAGAAGGGCAATGTATTGGCGCTCACGACCTCGTGCGTCGCCCTATCTGCGGGTATCACTGCGCTGCCGGGCGATACGGGAACGCCGGTTGCCGAGCAGCTCGCACAGCTTTCGGGTAATCTTGGTATCGTGCTTGCCGTGCTATACCTAGAGAAATATTTACTCACGATTTTGTGGTCGGTTGGCCTGGGCATCCTGATCCCGTTTGCGCTGGTGCTCTTTGCAGCGTCGCTTGGCATTCACGGACGCTGGAGCACGAGCACGGTCATTCGTCGCGTGGCAACGCGTGTGCTGGTGGTCGCCATCATTAGCATGGTGTTGGTGCCCGCGAGCGTATGGGTGTCGCAGAAGGTCGATGAAACGTATCGAGTGAGCATCGAGGCGGCCGAGCAAAAGGCGACTGACGCTGCGAGTGCGGCAGATAGCGATAGCTCCAAAGCAACCAAGAAAAAGACTGAGTCCGCAGAGTCCAAGAACGTGCTTGAACAGCTTGCCGACGGTGCCTCGGGTCTCGTCACGACGGTGACCAGCGGCGCCAAGCAGATGACCGATGAAATTGTGCAGCAGGTGACCGATCTGATCGAAGGCGTCATTGTGATGATAGTGACCTCGTGCGTTATCCCATTGCTGGTGCTCGCGGCGTTTTTGTGGCTGGGGCACACACTGCTGGGGATTGATATTTCCGGTCCGACGAATTATTTGACGGGCCGCTTTCTGGGCACTCCGTCCAAGCATGCCAAGAAGGGCGGGCAGTCCTAGTAGCTAAAACAGCTGTATATACCGGGGAATACCGCCGAAGGGCGGCCGAGACACGTTCTCGGCCGCCCTTTTGTTTGTTGAACACATGGTCGCTACGCCCGCGCCCGGTCCAAACGGTCAGCAATCATCCGTGAACGGTATTTGTTCAAAAAAGAACAAAGATAAACAAATAGTTGTTGCAGTTAGTGTTCGAATGTGTTCAAATAAACATGAACAGTGAAGAATCGCACATTCAGATGCCCGGACCTGAACGCGATTCAACACTTCCAAACAGAAACAACGCACCTGCGTATCTCTCAAGGAGGATGTCATGAGGGTTGTAATCGCTTCCGATGCCGACGGTATGTCGATGAAGGAGTCCATCAAGGAGATGCTCATCGCCGATGGTCACGAGGTCGTCGACTATTCCGAGACCCCTGCCGCGGACTTTGTCGATTCCGCGACCGCCGTTGCCAAGGACCTGCTGGAGCACAAGGATTCCCAGGGCTTCGCATTCGATAAGTACGGTGTCGGCTCCTATATGGCCGCCGTCAAGATCAAGGGCATGGTCGTCGCTAACATTTCCGACGAGCGTTCCGCCTACATGACCCGCGAGCACAACGGCTCGCGCATGGTCACCATGGGCCCGGGCGTTGTGGGCACCGAGGTCGCCAAGAAGATCGCCCGCGAGTTCCTGCGTGCACAGTACGCCGGCGGCCGTCACCAGATCCGTGTCGACATGCTCAACAAGATGGCCTAACGAGAGCCACCGAGAACTCGAACTTCTACCTCAACTTGTGAATTCAGACGAAAGGACGTTCTGATGAAGAAGACCATCGCAATCGGTTGCGACCATATCGTTACGGACGAGAAGATCTATCTGGCCGACCGCCTGGAGCAGGCTGGCTACCAGGTGCTCGACTGCGGCACCTACAGCCACACCCGTACGCACTATCCCATCTACGGTAAGGCCGTGGGCGAGGCTGTTGCCAGCGGCAAGGCCGACTTTGGCGTGGCCCTGTGCGGCACCGGCATCGGCATCACCAACGCCGTCAACAAGGTTCCCGGCGCCCGCTGCGCCCTGGTTCGCGACATGACCTCTGCCCTGTATGCCCGTCGTGAGCTCAACGCCAACATCGTGGGCTTTGGTGGCAAGATCACCGGCGAGTTCCTGATGGCCGACATCATGCTTGCCTTCCTGGAGGAGCCTTACGAGAAGACTCCCGAGCACGACGCCCTGATTGCCAAGATCGATGCCTGCAATAAGGCCGACGCCGAGGCTCAGACTGACCCGCACTTCTTTGATGAGTTCCTGGAGAAGTGGGACCGCGGCGAATACCACGACTAGTGGGGTTACGCGGTTTTACCAAACCGCGTAACGGGTCGACGCTGCGCGGCGCTCAGGCACCCCATCTCGTCGTTCAAACCGTCGCTCGCGTACATGAAGTACGCGTCGCTCCTCTTTCGCGGCGACCTGGGGCACCTGATCGCCGCTCGCTGACGTTGGGGGTACCTGTGGGGTTACCGCTGTTGTTGCGAAGCTTTCTGGTTCGGTAAGCTGCTCCGATAACACGTTTGCTTGGCTTGACTTGTGTGCTTCGTTATTGACGGACCCGGCATTCTGCAGCTTTTTAATTGACGGCTCGCGTTTCTGTGAGGGGGCGCGGGCCGGTTTTCTATCAGCCCTATTGACTTGGTGGGCTGTCGTAAGAAAGGGAAGACTCCTATGGAGTTTGTTCTTGATAACGGTTCTATCCGCGTGGCACTGAGCACGGCGGGCGGGTCGTTCACTTCTATTGCGGCCAACGGCCGTGAGTACCTGTGGCAGGGTGATCCGGCAGTCTGGTCGGGCCAGGCCCCCATTTGCTTCCCGATCTGCGGTGGCCTTCGTGACGGCCACGCAATGACCATGGGCGGCCGCGAGGTAAAGCTCGCCCGCCACGGCTTTGCGCGCAAGCAGGAGTGGAAGCTCGAGGAACAGAGCGACAACATGGTTGCGCTGAGCTTAAGCTCTGCCGACCATGCCGAGTTGCTCGAGCAGTACCCGTATCCGTTTAAGATCGTTGCTCGTTACACGATTGATTCGGAAAAGGTTGCCGTGTCGTACGAGGTGACCAATGAGGGCACCGAGGACATGCCGTTCTTTGTGGGCGGTCACCCCGGCTTTAAGTGCCCGCTCGACGAGGGCGAGTCCTATGACGACTACGAGCTTCGTTTTGAGCAGCGTGAGGCCACCGACCTCTGCACTGCCGTTCCCTCGACGGGCCTGATTGATGTTGAGCATCGCAGCAAGAACCCGATGGTTGGCCATGACCTGCCGCTGACCCACGAACTCTTTGACTTTGCGGAGACCATCTTTGACGTGCTCGAGAGCCGCGTGGTTACGCTGACCAAGAAGACCGAGGACAAGGGCGTGCGCCTGACGTTCCCCGATATGCCGTACCTGATTGTGTGGAGCAAGCCCGAGGGTGACTTTGTGGCCGTGGAACCGTGGGGCGGCCTGTCCACCTGCTCCGACGAGGACGATATTCTGGAGCACAAGCGCGGCTGCCTGGTGGCCAAGCCGGGGGAGACCGTCACCCGCGGCTTTGAGATCGAGATCCTTTAACGAGCTATCGTATGTTTGGGGTCGCGCGTGTCGTGCCCCGGAAACAGGAGTTCAATATGATTCTGACTGTTACCATGAACCCGTCGATTGATACGCGCTATCAGATCGATAAGCTGGTCATCGACGATGTTAACCGCGTGACGCCCGAAAAGACCGCTGGCGGCAAGGGCCTCAACGTGAGCCGTGTGCTGCTGCAGCTGGGCGACGACGTGCTCGCGACTGGCCTGCTTGGCGGTCACATGGGTGCCTATATGGCCGAGCTCATGGATGCCGACGGCGTCAAGAACGACTTTGTGCCCATTGCCGGCGAGACGCGCATTTGCCTGAATATTCTGCACGAGGGTAATCAGACCGAGCTTTTGGAGAGCGGCCCGCAGATCGCCCCGGCCGAGCTCGAGGCCTTTACGGCCAAGTTCGCCGAGCTTGCAGCGAAGGCGGACGTTGTGACGCTTTCGGGCTCGCTGCCGCGCGGCGTCGATGCCGGCTACTATGCCGAGCTCGTCAAGATCGCCGAGGAGGCGGGCGCCAAGGTGCTGCTCGACACCTCGGGTGCATCGCTGGAGGCCGCGCTGGAGTCCGAAGCTAAGCCCGAGCTCGTAAAGCCCAACCTGACCGAGATTAACGGCCTGCTGGGTACGTCCTTTACGACCGATGATGTCGATGCCCTGCGCGAGGCGCTAGCCGCCGATGACCGTTTTGCCGGTATCCCCTGGGTCGTCGTTTCGATGGGCGCTGCCGGCTCGGTGGGCTTCCATGAGGGCCGCGCGTTCCGCGCCAAGACGCCCGCGATTGCGGCTGTGAACGCGACGGGTTCCGGCGACTCGACCATCGCCGGTTTTGCGCATGCCATTGCTGCTGGTGCCGACGACGTCACGGTGCTCAAGACCGCCAATACCTGCGGCAAGCTCAACGCCATGGATTCCAAGACCGGCCACCTGGTCATGGACCGCTGGGACGAGGTCTACAACAGCGTAGAGGTAACCGAACTTTAGAGTTACGGCGTACCGAACAAAACGAGAGTGGATAATCTCCCATTTTGGGCTCGCAAGCGGGCTTAGAGTGGGAGATTTTCCACTCTCATGAGAGGCAGCTAATTTGGGACGGGGCTATTTTGACTACTTCTAGATGCAAAGTAGTCAAAATAGCCCCGTCCCAAATTAGCTGCCCTTGCACCAAAAACGGCGCCCGCCGGCGATGTTGCCGGCGGGCGCCGTTGTCTTGAAGACGAAATGATCCGTTTTCCTCCGTCCCCAAGGGATCATTACAGCGAGTCGATAAAGCGCTGCTGGGCGGCGCGACCGGCCTCGTCCCATTTAAAGACGCCGGCGTTGTCGAGCACGTGGCCAAACACCATGCCGACCTCCTCGTGCAGGATGTCGATGGCGCTATCCGCCGTAAGCTCGTCGGCGCGGCGGGCAAAGACGTCCTCGGCCCATGCGGCGTGGCTGCGGCAAAGGTCGTCGCCCTCGAGCGCGCCGGCAAGGTCGTAACTGACATCGGCCTTGGCTGCCAGCAAGTGCTCGCGGACAGCGCCGAGCTCGGGAACCAAGCGCGGCGGCAAAATGGCCAGGCCCATGACCTCGATCAAGCCGATGTTCTCCTTCTTAATATGGTGGTACTCGGCATGCGGGTGAAATACGCCCAGCGGATGCTCGTCGGTTGTGATGTTGCAGCGAAGCGCCAGGTAGGCCTCGTAGATCTCGCCGCCGGCATTGCCGCGAGAGTCGACGCGGCGTATGACGGGCGTCACAGTGTTATGCGCCACGCCGTCGGCTGTGTGCGCGATGACGCCCACAGACTCATCGGTCCACTCGCGCCAGGCGAGGATAATCTTCTCGGCGGCGTCGAGCAGCTGGGCGCGGTCGTGCGAGCGCAGTCTCAGCACCGAGAGCGGCCACTGCAACACGGTGCCGCTGACCTGGTCAAAGCCGGGCACGTTAAACTGCGAGACCTCGGCGGCATGCATCATGGGGAACTCGTGCGCGCCGCCCTGGAAGTGGTCGTGCGACAGAATCGAGCCGCCCACGATGGGCAGGTCGGCGTTGGAGCCAATAAAGTAGTGCGGGAACAGGTCCACAAAATCGAACAGGCAGGTCAGTCCCTTACGGTCGACGTGCATCGGGCGATGCTCGGCGCTCATAGCGATGCAGTGCTCGTTAAAGTACGCGTACGGGCTGTACTGGAAGCCCCAGCGCTCGCTGTCGAGCTGGATGGGTATGACGCGCAGGTTCTGGCGAGCAGGGTGGGCGCCGCCGTCGGCTGCGGCGGAGCGTCCAGGGTAGCCCTCGTTCTCGATGCACAGTTGACAGGCGGGATACTTCTCGCCTGTGTTCTTTGCGGCGCCGGCCGCGGCAATGTCGCGCGGGTCCTTCTCGGGCTTCGACAGGTTAATGGTGATTTCCAGGTCGCCCCAGTTGGTGGGGGTACTCCATTTGATATTGCGCGCGATGGCGGCGCGGCGCACGTAACCGGCGTCACAGCACAGACCATAGAACCAGTCGGTCGCGGCGCGGGGCTCGTTGACGCCCATGCGTCCGTTGAACTCCTCGTTTACAACCGAAGGCCTCGGCATGAGCGCGCCCATGATGCGCATGGCGATGCGGTCGCGGCCCGACGCCGTGTCCTCGGCAGCGCCGTTGGCAACGGCGTCCTCGGAAAGCGCGGCAAGCGTGCCCTCCAGGTCAAAATTGGGGAGCGTATCGGGGTGCAAGAGCGAGAGCTTCTCGTTCTGCATCGCCCAAGCCATGTCGAGCGCAGGACCCGTGGCGCCGATGCACTCTAGAATGGTGTTGTAGGCCCAGATGCGGTCATCCTGTCCGATCATGGATCGATGGATGGCATACTCAATCAGGCCCTGCGCGGCCTCGCGCACATCAGTCATTACAGCCATGCCGCGTAAGCCCCCTTGTCAGAAATTGCGTAGTGGCGGGCAGAGCCCTCGCCCAGCCAGCCGTTCATCTTGGTGATGAAGGTGTCGACCAGGTCGAGCGGCACGAAGGCCTGGATGGTGCCACCAAAGCCGCCACCGTGGATGCGGACGGCGCCGCGGCCGTCGAGCACATGCTCGGCCAGCGCCAAGGCATACATGGAAGGTTGCTCGGAGCCCAGTTTGGCGACGACATTCTGCAGGTACATGGCAGAGCTGGCACCGGACTCGCGCGTCAGGACCAGGAACTGGTCGATGTCGCCGGCGCTAAGGGCTGCCCAGCGCTTATCGACCAGGCCGTTCTCGTGCCAGTAGTGAACGGCGCGCAGGCAGGCACGGTCGCCCAGCTTGGCGCGTAGCTCAGGGAGCTTGGCGTCAAAATCCGCCACGTTTACCTCGCACAGGCGTGTCTTGCCAAACTCGGCGGCGACGTCCTGCATCTCGCGCGGAACGGCGGCGTAGTCGTCGGTAGCTGCCACATGGTCGGCGCCAACCTTAACGAGCACGAGCGCATAGCCGTGATCCTCAAAGTTGAGTTCGAGCTTCTGGGTTTTAGGCTGAGCCTGGTCCTCAAAGTCCATGTAGGCGAGGCCGCCCAAGCAAACGGCGGCCTGGTCCATCAGACCGCAGGGCTTGCCGTAATAGTTGTTCTCGGTGCGCTGGCTCATCTGGGCGAGCGCGACGGGCTCAATGGCGGGTGCGCCCCAGAGCGTCTCCATGGCACGACCGTACGCCGCCTCGACGGCGGCAGAGCTGGAAAGGCCGCCGCCCGAGGGGACGGAGCAGGTGAAGGCGAAGTCGAAGCCCTGGGGCTCAACGCCCAGAGCGGCGATTTCGTGGGCCATACCGCGGACGAGGCTCGCGGACGTGCCCTTCTCGGGCTCTTGAATATCCAGCGTGTCGAGCGTGATCTCAAAGGTAGGATAGCCCTCGTCGGCGACGCGGATCTTGTTGGAGTCGGTTGCCACGGCGATACCGTCAACGGCGACATCGAGCGAGCCGGCGATAACATGGCCGCCCTCGTGATCGGTGTGATTGCCGCTGATCTCAGAACGCCCGGGCGCGTGCACGTAGAGCACCTGGCGGTCGCCGATGGGTCCAAACTCCTCCTCAAACAGCTTGGTGAGCATGGTGAGTGTCTTTTCGTCGGGGGTGGTCATGGGAGTCCTTTCCTTGGCGCGCACGGGTGAGTTTTGCGTCGCTATGAGTACGTTAACAACTTGAAGCGGCATGAACCAAGTGTTCACGATGCCGCACGTTACGGGCTATGTTAACGTACTCATAACACAACGCTTGTCACTTTTTGAGAATCCGGTAGTCGGTAGAATTACAGCCGTGAACGGTACCGCCGTATGGACTTATAAAGCAGAAGAGATGCAGATAGAAAAAGTAGAGTACGTTAACATGCGTCCGACGATAGCGGGCCTCGGCGCGGGGTGCATTTCTGCCCGGGCCGGCATGCACGCCATTCAGATCTCGCAAGGGTGAAGGTGATTCTGTGGCAAGGCACTCGTCCAACGATACAGGTACGCGTCCGGTCTCCATGGCCGACGTCGCCCGCGCTGCCGGTGTTTCGCAGCAGACGGTTTCGCGCGTCGCCAACGGCTTGCCCAACGTTAACGAGCAGACGCGCCAGCGCGTGCAGGCCGCTATGCAAGAGCTCGGTTTTCGTCCGAGTTATGCCGGCCGCTCGCTGCGCGACGGCCGTTACCATTCGGTCGGTCTGTGCGTCAACGATATCACCAAGTTTGGCAACCTCTCAATGATCGACGGCATCGCCAGCGCTGCTCGCGAGCATAATTGCGCCATTACGCTGGTCGAGATGTCCAAGACCGAGGAGTTTTTGCTTGCCGAGGCCACGCGTCGTATGGCTGCGCTGCCGGTGGACGGCATCATCATCGGCATGAGCCGCATGGCGCCCGATTTTGAGACGTTTGATCCGCTGCCGGGCATTGGCACGGTTATTGTTACCATGTACGCGCACCCGCGGGTGACCACGGTCGACTCCGACCATTACGGCTGCTCGCTCTTGCTTATGGATCATCTGTTTGAGCTGGGGCACGAGCAAATTCGCTATATTGGCGGCCCGTCGTTCTCGGTCGACGAGCAATTTCGTCGCGCCGGCTGGCAGGATGCGCTCGAGCACAAGCACATTAAGCCGCAGGCGCCGCTCGAGGGCGACTGGTCTGCCAACAGCGGCTACGAGGCCGGCAGGTACCTGGCCGAGCACGATCGCACCATGACGGCGATTTATGCGGCAAACGATCAGATGGCAAATGGCGCGATTACCGCGCTGCGTGATAGCGGCCTGCGCGTGCCCGAGGACGTAAGCGTGGTGGGCGTCGACGATTCGCTCGACGATTTTGTCGCGCATAACGAGCTCACGACCGTTCGATTCGATTTACATCAGCGTGGACGCGAGGTGTTTGAGCACGCGGTTCCCGAGGCGGGTACGGCGGGCAAAACCGTTGCTATTCGTATTCCCGGCCAGCTCATTATCCGACATAGCACAGCGATGCCATGCTCATAGTTTAGGCAGGTAAACGGCGATTTATCGTATTTTAATAACAATCGGTAAGGATGCCGGCAGACAACAGTTGGAATGCTGCCAAGTGCTATGATAGACAGGTTATTTTGTCTATCTAGGAGGCTGTGCCTGATGGAGATCACCAAGGATATCCGCTACATTGGCGTCAACGATCACGACATTGACCTGTTCGAGGGCCAGTACGATGTGTCCGAGAACGGTATGGCATACAACAGCTACGTTATCTTGGGCGAAAAGATCGCTGTCGCCGATTCGGTCGACGGTGGTTTTGTCGACGAGTGGCTCGGCAACCTCGAGGCCGCGCTCGATGGCCGTACGCCCGACTACCTGGTCATCCATCATATGGAGCCTGATCACTCCGCCGGTATCGCCGCCTTTATGGAGCGCTATCCCCAGGCGCAGATTGTGGCCAGCATGGGTGCTTTCCGCATGATGGTCAACTACTTTGGCACCGACTTCCCCGAGCGCAAAATGGTTGTCAAAGAGGGCGACGTGCTCGACCTGGGCGGCCACAGCCTGACCTTTATCGGTGCTCCCAATGTTCACTGGCCCGAGGTGCTCTTCTCCTATGAGGCCACCGACAAGGTGCTCTTTAGCGCCGACGGCTTTGGCAAGTTTGGCGCCAACGACATCGAGGATCCCGAGGGCTGGGCCTGTGAGGCTCGCCGCTACTACTTTGGCATCGTGGGAAAGTTTGGCAAGTTTGTGCAGGCCGTGCTCAAAAAGGCTGCCGATCTGGATATTCAGATCATCTGCCCGCTCCACGGTCCTGTCCTTACCGAGAATCTGGGCTATTACCTCGACACCTACAACACCTGGTCGAGCTATCAGCCCGAGGACGAGGGCATCACGATTGCCTACGCGAGTGTGTATGGACATCTGAAGGCTGCCGTCGAGGAGCTCGCATCTGCGCTCGAGGCTCGCGGCCAGAAGGTTTCCGTCTTTGACCTAGCTCGCGACGACATGGCCGAGGCCGTTGAGGATGCGTTCCGCTATGACCGCCTGGTGCTCGCCTCCATCACCTATCAGGGCGAGATCTTCCCGTTCATGAGCACCTTTATCCACACGCTCGCCGAGCATGCCTACCAGAACCGCACCGTGGCGCTCGTCGAGGCCGGTTCCTGGACGCCCGCCGCTGCCAAGGTTATGACCAAGGAACTCGAGGGCATGAAGGACATCACCCTGGCGCAGAACAAGGTGACCGTGCTGGGCTCGCTCAACGACACATCACGCGCCCAGATCGAGGCCCTCGCCGACGAGCTTTCCAAGTAGCGATATTTCGCTTTTAACGGGCAAAACCACCACAAAGGGACAGGCCCTTTGTGGTGGTTTTTGTTTAAGCGCCGGCGATGATGAGGGCTGGACGTGCGTTGTCGGCGGCCTCGGCGATTGAGGTGGCGACGGCGGCGTCGGGGTCGCTGTCCATCACGATGATGTCGACGTCGGCAAGCTCGGCAAAACGGTACATGCCGCGTCCGTTGACCTTACTGGCGTCCATGAGGGCGACGCTTTGACGGGCGGCACCGACCATAGCCGCTTTGGTCTCGGCCATCTGCGGAAAGTCGGTCGTAAAGCCGCAGCCGGGAACAAAAGCGCCAGGACACATGACGGCAAGGTCGGCGTGGACCATTTGGAGCGCCTGCATGGTAAGTGGGCCGTACAGATAGCGATGACCTTTGCGCAGTGCCCCGCCCAGCATGACGACATCGACCGAGGGCATGCTCTCGTCAATATAATCGGCGATGGTAATGTCGGCCGTGATAACGGTGATGCCGTCGCGCTGATCGAGGAGCCGGACGAATTCGAGCGCCGTGGTGCCCGAGTCGACGAGCAGCGTGTCGCCGTCATTAACGAGCTCGATGGCGCTTTGCGCGATGGCCTGCTTGGCGGCGACGTTGACATTGATGCGGCGATCTTGCGTGGAGACGGTCAGGCGTTTGTGGAGCGATACGGCACCACCATGTGTGCGACGCAGCTTGCCTGCTTCGGCGAGCGCGTCCAGGTCGGCGCGGGCGGTGACGGAGGACACGCCAAAGGTCTGGGCGATTTCTGCTACCTGCACCGAGGCGTTATGCTCGAGTATTTCCATAATGGCGGTACGGCGCTCGTCAGCAAAAGCACGGTTGGTAGCTTGGGCCATGTTTGCTCCATTCTCGGCTATATTTGCAGGAATTGTGTTGACTCTATTTTCGTTCATTTTCTTTTTGAGTAAGAAAACACCTTTCGATTACTTATCTTTTCTATAAAAGAAAGACGCTAAACGCTCAAAATACAATATCGAACACGCCCACTCGGTTCCAATTCCTTCCGTTTACTTTTCAAAAACGACTGTATTGGCCTGCATGGACTCAATATCTCGCACGTGCAAAGCCGCTGAATTTCATACAATGAACGCAGTAAAACGCAAGGTAAAACGCCTTGTGAACAACTACGCCCGATGTCCAGATGCGGGCGAGGGAGAGGAGCAAACGCTCATGGCACTTGTTACCACCGAAAAGATGCTCAAGGACGCTCAGGCCGGCCACTACGCCGTCGGCGCGTTCAACGTCGAGAACCTCGAGTTTGTTATGGCCGTTCTGGCCGCTGCCGAGGAGACCAAGTCCCCCGTCATCATGCAGACCACCCCGGGCACCATCAAGACCGCTGGTCTGGACTACTTCTACGGCATGGTGAAGGCCGCTGCCGAGCGCGCTTCCGTGCCCGTCGCTCTGCACCTCGATCACGGCGATGGCTATGACCGCTGCATGCAGGCTTTCCGCACGGGCTACACCTCCGTCATGATCGACGGCTCGCACGAGTCCTTCGAGGACAACATTGCCCTGACCAAGTCCGTCGCCGACGCTGGCCGCGCCATGGGCGTGCCCGTCGAGGCCGAGCTCGGCAAGGTTGGCGGCAAGGAGGACGACGGTCCCGCGGTTGAGGGCGAGAGCCCCTACACCGATCCTGCCGAGGCCAAGGAGTTCGTCGAGCGCACTGGCTGCACCTCGCTGGCCATTGGCGTTGGCACCAGCCACGGCGTGTACACGAGCGATCCGCACATCGAGCAGTCCGTGGTCAAGGCCATCCGCGACGCCGTCGACGTGCCGCTGGTTCTGCACGGCACTTCCGGTGTGCCCGATGAGCAGGTTGCCGAGGCTGTGAAGAACGGCATCTGCAAGGTTAACTACGCTACCGAGCTGCGTCAGGCCTACACCAAGGGCTTCATGGCCTACATGGCCGAGAACCCCGCCTGCTTCGATCCCAAGAAGCCGGCCAAGGAGGGCATGCGTGAGATCACCGAGCTGGTTAAGATCCGCATGACCAACCTCAACTCTGTGGGCAAAGCAGAGTAACAGCAAGGGTACTCTGATCCCACCGGGCCGTCCGGAAACGGAAAAGGGCCTATCTCTCAGAACGTCCTCGGACATGTCGGAAGCCCCGCTGCGCGCTACGCGCTGCGGGGCTTCCTCCGTCCTGCGGAATGCTCTGAGAGATAGGCCCTTTTCCGTTTCCAGACGGCCCTGCTCGATCGCTCTTGTGGCGTTGGGGCTGAAGGGGTGGGGCGCTAGGGACGCTTTGTTGGTGGGGGCTAGTATGCCCGGGCTTGGTTGGGGAATGACTTGTTTAGGGATGCTTGGAGCTTATCGAAGGATATTCGCAAGTTGAGATGCTGATCGGTTGAGCGTTTGGCTTTTGTGGTGGGGGAGTCGAGGAGGCCGTTTCTCTGTGTCGGGGGGAAGGAGAAAAGGTCTGCATGTTTTAGGGATGGCTGCTGTGCTGCGTCATTGGAAGAATGCATGCTTATGCGGCCTCCTCGATGTCCACCAAAAGGTTGCGCACGGGGTGTGCTGCTAGGTCCCGTTCGTTGGCAGTATTATGCCGCGGCTGCTGCAAAGAAGCGCTAAAGAAAGGCTTAATCAGGTTTGTTACAACAATGAAACCGCAGGTCAAAGGTATCGAATAACACTCTTGAAAGGTTTTGAGCTTAAGGGCTTTCTAAGGTTTGCGGCTCGGATGTGGCGCGGACGTGCGGAGCGTGTGACTGATCGCTGTTAGCGCTGCGGTGCGGCGGCGCGTACCTGTTCGATGACCTTTTCCATGGTGGCGTCGATGCGGTCTTTCTTGAGCTCACATTCCCAGACGGTGATGGGCGTCCAGCCCATTTGGGTAAGCGCGTCGATGGCGGCTCGGTCGCGCTCGACGTTGCGGCGAAACTTTGCCTCCCAAAACTCAACATTGCGCTTGGGCTGGCTCGGATTGCACTTAGGGCAGCGATGCCAAAAGCAGCCGTTGACGAAAATGGCGATCTTGCGCCCGGGAAAGGCGATGTCGGGCTTGCCGGGTACCTTCCATTCCAGACGGTATCCCGTAAGGCCCGCTGCCCGCAGGCGCTGGCGAACGAGCAGCTCGGGTTTGGTGTTGGCGCGCTTGTTGCCCTTCATGGACTTTTTTATAGCGGCGCGACGGCGCACCAGTTCGCGCTCGTCAGCGGAGAGGTCCGAGGTATCGATGCCGTCGAGCAGACCTGGTTTGGGACGCTTTTTGCTGCGGCGCTTAGGTGCGCGCTTGGGTTTGGCGGCAGATTCGTCGGACGTGGTGGCCTTGGCATCGTTGGCGGCGTTAGCCTCAAGCCGGTCTTCCTTCAGCTCAATCAGAGCATCGATAAGCCCTTTGTCGGCGGGCATCCATTCCACCGTAGCAAGCGAGGTGCGCGGAATCCAGCGGATATCGAGCTGGCGGTCGTGCTTCTGGGGCTCATCGGAGTCATCGGCGAGCGAGCAGTAGTAGCACTCCATGGAGAGATGAAAATCGGGGTAGTCGTACTCAACGGTATAGAAATCGCGCAGGTTGGTGACTTTTACCTGCAGCTCTTCCATGAGCTCGCGGCGTACGGCGTCCTCGGGCGTCTCGCCGCGCATGAGCTTGCCACCGGGGAACTCCCAAAGTCCCTGCATGTCGCCGTAGCCGCGCTGCACGGCAAGCAGCTCATCGGATCCTTCCTTGCGAATGATCCCAGCGGCAACATGAACAGTCTTCAACAGGAGTCCTCTCTCAACATCGACACATGACAAGGCAGCTCATTTGGGTAGTCTTTTTGGGACGGGGCTTTTTTAGCTGCCCTATGTCAAATGCGGCCTCATGCTTCGAAGGCTACGGATAGGGTAGCTAAAAAAGCCCCGTCCCAAAAAGGCTACCCCTACCTTACGCAACGGTAAGGCAAGCGTAAGCGATATCGATGGTAGCCGACTCGGCTTCTTGCGACTATAGATGCCGTAGACTAATCGCAAGAAAGGACTCGGTATGCAAACCACGCACATGGCGACCCCGGTACTGGAAGTCGTGCATCTCGAAAAGGTATACGGAGCGCTGGGCAACGTGACCCGCGCGCTCAACGACGTCAGCTTTACCGTCAACCGCGGCGAATTCGTTGGCATCATGGGCGCTTCGGGCTCGGGCAAGTCGACGTTGCTCAACTGCGTGTCGACCATCGATAGTGCCACAAGTGGCACGATCCGCATCAACGGCCAGGACGTGACGCGCATGAAGCAGGCTAAGCTTTCGCAGTTCCGCCGCGAGGAGCTCGGCTTTATCTTCCAGGACTCCAACCTGCTCGATACGCTCACGGCACGCGAGAACATCGCCCTGCCGCTCACCATCGCCCGCACAAGCTCGGCAGAGATCTCGACCCGCGTGCAGGATGTGGCAGCGCGCCTGTCCATCAGTCAGGTGCTCGACAAGTATCCCTACCAGATGTCCGGCGGTCAGCAGCAGCGCGTTGCCGCGGCTCGCGCGCTCGTCACCGACCCCACCATGATCATGGCCGACGAGCCCACCGGCGCTCTCGATTCCAAGAGCGCTCGCCTGCTGCTCGAGAGCCTGGAGGCCCTTAACCGCCGCCTGCGCGCCACCGTGCTCATGGTCACGCACGACAGCTTTGCCGCCAGCTACACGAGCCGTGTGCTGTTTATTCGCGACGGCAAGATCTTCACCGAGCTGCGCCGCGGAGACACCGACCGCCGCGAGTTCTTCGACCGCATTATGGAGGTCGTTGCCATGATGGGCGGTGAGGGCTCCGATGCTCTGTAAACTCGCTTGGGGCAACGTCCGCCGCGCCGGCCGCGACTACCTCGTCTACCTTTTGACGCTCACCCTGGGCGTCACGGTCTTCTATGCCTTTAACACCATCTCGATGCAGGTCGACATCGCCGGAATCGATGAAGAGGGCTTGGCGCAGGTTATGGGCAGCATGCTCGGCTACCTGACGTACTTTTTGGCCGGTGTCATGGCCTTTTTGATGGTGTATGCCAATAACTTCATCATGAAACGCCGCAAGAAGGAGTTTGGCCTGTACCAGGTACTCGGCATGGGGCGCGGGCGCGTCGCCACGATCATGGCGCTCGAGACCGTGATAGTATCGGTTGTGGCCTTTGTCGCCGGCATTGTGCTGGGTGTGGGACTCTCCCAGCTCATGACGTTCTTTACGGCCTCGCTCTTTAAGACACAGATCGCCAATTTCCACTTCTTTTTCTCGGTGCATGCGTTCAACCTGACCCTTGCCTGCATGCTCGTAATGTTTGTGCTCACGCTACTGCTGAACCTTCGCGCCGTACGTCGTACCAAACTCATCGAGCTTATGGGTGCCGAGCGTCGCAACGAGAGCATCAAGACACGCAACCCCTGGATCGCGATTGCCATCTTTGCTGTGGGCGTGGTGTTTGTGGGCGTGGCCTATTACCGTCTGCTACGTGATGGGTTCCCGCTAACCGCGACGGACAGCAAGCTGCAAGAGGCCATGAACCAGTTTGGCATTACGACCGCTATGGTTACCGTGGGTACCTTTGCCCTGTTTTGGGGACTCTCGGGCATGCTTATCAAGCTGCTGCAGAGCCTGCGCGGCGTGTATTGGCGCGGCCTCAACATGTTTATCGTGCGCCAGCTTGCGGCCAAGGTCAACACGGTGTGCTTTTCGATGGGCGTCATCGCGATGCTCCTGTTTTTGGCCATCACCTCGGTGACGTGCGGTATGTCGATTGCCAGCGTGATGAACGAGAATCTGGAGCGCTATAACCCTGTTGATGTGTCTCAGACGTATGTCTATTACACGCCCGATACGCTCGACTACTACAAAGAGTACGTCAATCCGTCTGATGTAGCCGATCGCATGGTGCTGGCCGATACAACGGTCGATTTGTACCCCGCATGGCACGGTAAGGACAAGTCGGCGGACAACAACGACGAGACCGGCAAGAAGGTCAATATCGCCGATGTTGCCGGTGAGCATGTGCAGATTGATTCGTATCTAAGTTACCCGTTTGGCGGTTCGAGCCCTTCGGTGTCTGCGGGTGAGATGTGCAAGACCATGGGCGAAAAGCTTCCCAAGGCGTTCGGGGGCAGCAAGCCCGATGCGATAGGTCTGTTTGTGACGCCGGCGAGCCAGTACAACAAGCTGCGTCAGATGATGGGCGAGGAGCCGGTGAGCATTGGCCGCGACCAGTACTTGCTTACGTGTGATATGGGCGGTGAGCTGATCGACCTGTACACCAAGTATATGGCCGGCGGCCATGCCCTTACCTTGGGCGGGCATACGCTCAAACCCGCAACCGATAAGTCGGACGAAGATACGGCGGCCATCGCCAACTCGGCGATGGGCAGTAATCCGGGTACCGTCGTCGTTGCCGACGAACTGTTGTCCCAACTTAATCTGCAGCCGTATTCCAGTAGCCTGCTCGTTAACTACAAACAGGGGATGGATACGACCGAGGCAGACGAGAGCATTAAATACACTGTGCTCGACAATCTGCTCGTTGACGGCAAGGAGCCGGGATCGTGGGGAATCTTCATCACACGCTCCGAGATGTACGCGCAAGCAGCGCAAATGAACGGTCTTATTAGCTACCTAGCCATCTACATCGGCTTTGTATTGGTCGTTGCATGCGCGGCGATTCTGTCGATCCAGCAACTCTCCAACGTGGCCGACGGCAGCCGCAGCTATCGTGTGCTGGCACAGATCGGCTGCGACGACCGCCAGATTCGCCATTCGGTGATGGCGCAGCAGGCGGTATTCTTCCTGTTCCCGCTGGCAGTGGGTCTGGCGCACTCCTTTGTGGCACTTAAGGTGATTATCGAGCTGGTGAGCATATTCGGAAATATGAGCATCGGCGGCACCGTGGGCCTCACCTGTGCAATCTTCCTGGCAGCATACGGTGGCTACTTCCTGGTGACGTACCTCATGAGCGCCGGAATGGTGCGAGCTGCCATAGCCACCCGCTACAGCGAGTAACTCATCCAGTTTGGAATCATTGTAGGTTGAGCATAAGTCAGCGAAAGCGCCCCTAAGCGAGTAAGGTGACGTGAAAGAGGAGGGAAGCGTACTTTTGTACGCGACCGACGACTGAACGTCAGATTGCTCGCTCAGGGGCGCTTGCAGCGTCGAGCCGTTATGCGGTTTGGTAAAACCGCGTAACCCTTCCTTCGCGGCGGTTTTTTGCCTATCTGGTGTGTCTCGGATGCAAGTGAGTAGACTTATTTAGATATGCCGAGCACATCGCGACAAATGTTCAATAAAATCGCAGGTCAGAGCCGCGGCGTTTTGGGCCGTGCTCGACCTCCTGCAAAAAGTCTACTCACTTGGTCTTACTGCTAGAAGACCGCCACAAGGGAAGGCAGCTCTCTTGCGGCGGCTGGCGTTTGCCCAGATAAAACCTACCAAAATAAACCTGTCCCTTTTTGGCAGGTTAACGCTTCCAAAAGTGGAGGATGAGCGTGGTTCGGTTTTGCTGCTCGGTTTTGACCAGGATGTTGTGGATGTGGGTCTTGACGGTGCCCACGGCAAGGAATAGCTCGTCAGCAATCTCTTGGTTCGACTTGCCCAGCACAACCAGACGCAAAACCTCGGCCTCGCGGTTGGAGAGCCTGTAGGCGTTGCGATAGAAGGGCATTTGCTCTTCGATGTGTCGATCAAGATCGTTGACGTTCTTTTCCTCGGGCGCCTTCTCCATGCGAATTGAAAGCACGTGGTATGAGTAGATGATCAGCAGAATCGCAAAGTAGCACGCAAAGACGTTCTCGCTAAAGTTGCGCTCAGATAGATAAAGCTGCAGCCAAGAGGGTGCCAGACTCATGGGGATGACAAGGATGTTGTAGAAATCTTCGGCAACGATGCAACCGACCAGAATAGCGCCGATAATCAGGTGCTTTCGCTGGTTGTTAACGCGTGCCTTCAGCTCAACCTCCGTACTTTTATGAGCCGTCCAAAAGATATACAGTCCCACAAAGAGAAGGAATACCTGACGCATCGTGTAGTAGAGCCACTGACGCATGGGGCCGGAGGGGACAGCGACGATAGTCAGCGACTCTAACAGCAAAAACATTAAGACGGGGATAGTGAACTGCTTTTTTGAATGCTTATCGAGCAAGTCCATGGCAATCAGCCAAATAAAAGCCTGTGAAATGGTCGCCACAAGGGTCCGAAACGCAGGCATGGTAATTGCGTAATAGTCGCTGGCCGGAAAAGTCTCGTTTTGCAACGTGTATTCAAAAAAGAAGATCTCGGTCATCTCGATGGCGTAGCAAATAAAAACGCCGCTGCCATAGATAAAGAAGCGTCGATGGGACGAGGCGTAGGCGGCAAGCGAAAGCACTGCCGTCACAATACAGATTACGAGTATCGCTAAGGTATAGAAGAACATGAGCGTGTCCATTTGTCACCGTCCTGCCTCATTTAAACTCTTATGGAGCCCGCTATTTCCCACGGGTATACTTGTCTCAGCCGGTCGTTCCATTGCGGATTAGAGACCTGATACAGCATAGCCGTATACCGTTCGCGGTTCCAGACGGTAAACCCCCTGCAAGCCCGCTGCCTGCGGGTTTATATTGGTTTATAGAGGGTGTAACTCCGTGAACGGTCTTTAATCCCGAATAAACTAGGTAAAAATTGCACACGGGTGAATGATGGTCTTGTCAACACGAGGTGTGATGTACGAGCGCCTCACAGTTAATAAGTCGGCAAGACCGGCGGAAAGGAAATCGATATGGCACTGCCTAAGGATTTCATCGACACCAACGACTTCACCAAAGAGCAGATCCTGGCTATCGAGGATCTTGGCCTGGCAATGAAGAAGGCCATCAAGGTTGACGGTTATTATCCGCACCTGCTCCGCAACCAGAGCCTTGGCATGATCTTCCAGCAGGTCTCCACCCGCACCCGTCTTTCCTTCGAGACGGCCATGACCGACCTCGGCGGCCATGCTCAGTTCTATGGCCCTGGCACCATCCAGCTCGGCGGTCACGAGTCCCTGGGCGACACCGCTCGCGTTATGGGCTCGCTGCTCGACATCATGATGGCTCGCGTTGACCGTCACAAGGACGTCGTCGGCCTCGCCGAGGGCTCTGCTGTGCCCGTCATCAACGGCATGTCCGAGTTCAACCATCCCACGCAGGAGATGGGCGACCTCATGACCATGCTCGAGAACCTCCCCGAGGGCAAGAAGATCGAGGACTGCACCCTGGCCTTCATCGGCGATGCCACCCAGGTCTGCGTCTCCCTCATGTTCATCGCCTCCAAGGTCGGCATGAAGTTTGTCCAGTTTGGACCTAAGGGCCACCAGATTCCCGACGGCGGCCTGCACGTTGGCACCGTCGAGGAGCGCGCCGAGTTCGGCAAGCAGATGATGGCCATCGCCGAGGAGAACTGCAAGGTCTCCGGCGGCTCGGTTGTCATCTCTGACGACATCGAGTGCATCAAGGGCGCCGACTTCATCTACACCGACGTGTGGTATGGCCTGTACGACGAGGAGGTCTCGGGCGAGAACTACATGGACGTGTTCTATCCCAAGTATCAGGTCACCATGGACATGATGAACTTCGCCGGCCCCAACTCCAAGTTCATGCACTGCCTGCCGGCCACCCGTGGCGAGGAAGTCGTCGACGAGGTCATGGACGATCCCGAGCGCTCCCTGTGCTGGGTCGAGGCCGAGAACCGCAAGCACTCCATCCGTGCTCTCCTTGCCGCCCTGGGCAAGCGCACTCCGCTCAACGACGAGGGTGTCGAGTACTCCGCCAAGGCTGAGCTCCACGCCGCTCTCGAGGCTCTCGAGCAGCTCTAAGCCTCAAGGCTTCTAAAAGCATGTTTGCGGGCGGTGGATGCTCGTCTCCTGTCGCCCGCTCACCGAGGCCCAAGCAATTGCCTTAATACCTTAGGGCCTCGAATCTGTCCAA